>DASPVS010000334.1:0-5829 GCA_035622235.1 Acidimicrobiales bacterium
CCGGAACGTCCTCGTAAGTGGGACAGCCACTACCGCTCAAGTGCGTGAGGCTGAAACCTGAAATGTGCGAGTCGGAGTATGCATAGCCGTTTCCCAAAATGCCCTCCGGAGTGGTGTCCGGGCTCCACTGGATCATTCCAAAGGGGAGGTCTGCCCCGGGGAATTCCCCCACGGCTCCGGGGCTAACAGGTCCTGTCCCGGTACCGGCAAAGGGGTTGACCAGGCTGCTCGGTGCGCCAACCAGCTGAGGCGGCGGGGCTGCACCCGCCTTGTCTACGCGGAGCACGGTGAAGGTTGAGCCCGCCAACATGAATGCGGCAAATGTCACCGTCGTCCTGCGGAGTCGAGGAATGCTACTTCTGTGTTCAAGCGTGACTCCGAGCAACCTCGGGCTATGGGCCATTACACCGCGTCGAAAGATCCTCTGTTCCTGCGAGTCCCAACACCATCTGACAACACTACTCGTGCCGGTGCGCTTCCCTACTCGCAACCGCATCGAGTTCGCCATTCAGAGAGAAATCCTCTTCGCTATAGTGCCAGCCGTGGCAAGTGGATCAGGCCACCAGATCAGTAGGCGCACTGTCATGCAGCTGATGAGCGCAGGTGCGATCGGCCCGCTTCTTGCGAGCGGTTCCCCCAAGAGCAAGACGAGGAGATCGACGCTCCATATGAGAGCGCGACTTGACGTGCGTTCCTTTGGGGCGACGGGCGATGGGACCACTTCCGACACCAACGCAATCCAGAGCGCCGTGGAGGAGGCATCTCGACATGGCGCTGTGCTCACCTTCCCCCCCGGTCGCTACGTCTCGGGGACCCTCCACCTACGATCAAACGTAAGTCTCGTGATCGCAGAGGGGGCGACCCTTGTCGCTTCTCCCAACGACAACGATTTCCCAGTCGCGCGCCCTGATTACGGCGACACTGTCGATGAACTCGAGACCGTGAATGCATCGTTTGCTCTGCTCGCAGGGAAGAATCTCTCCAACCTCAACATTTCAGGGCGTGGGACGATCGACATGAACCGCAGTGCCTATGGGGGACCGAAGGGCATCGGGTTGCGCGAATGCAGCGATCTCGTCATCGAGAGTCTGACGCTCAGAAACGCCCCTGATCGCAACATCGAACTCATGGGTTGCAACGGTGTCTCAATCAGCGCTGTCAAGATCCTAAACGGATATTCCGATGGGATAGACCCAGATTGCTGCACCAACGTCAGTATCTCTCGCTGCTTCGTCGACAGTTTCGATGACTCCATCGTCATAAAGAGCAGTTTCGCCCTTGGCCGACGAGTTGATTCGTCCAACATCACCGTCGACAGCTGCCACGTCCGAAGCTCGTGCAACGGCCTCAAGATCGGGACTGAGACCGAAGGTGACGTGACCGGGGTTCGATTCTCGAACTGTCTTGTTTCAAGACGGCCCTCTCCAGGGATTCCAGAGAGCCTGGCAGAGCACGGGGGGGTCGCAATTGAATCGGTAGATGGCGGTCATGTCTCTGAGGTCAGCGTCTCAGACGTCGTACTGGAGGACATAGCAGGTCCGCTTTTTGTTCGCCTCGGCAATCGTGGGAGGGCCCAAGCAGTACCGACTCCTGGCACCATGTCCGATATCACCTTTAGCAACGTCAGTGCCACAGGTGCCTCGATCACGGCCTCGATCACGGGACTGCCCGGCTACCCGGTTTCGAATCTGACCTTGTCGAATGTGAACCTGTCGTACTCTAGGTCGGTCCGAGTCGCCCCGGGCCTGTCGGTCCCCGAGCTCGCGGCCGCCTATCCCTACGTGGCGATGTTCGGGACTTTGCCCTCCGCAGGACTCTATGCACGCCACGTCGAGGACCTGAATCTGTCTCAGGTGAAGCTCAGCCAGCAGACATCAGACCCTCGGCCAGGACTCGTGATAGATGACGGGGAGTCGGTGAGCCTCGATGATCTTGAGCTGGTCGGCAGCCGAAGTCCGTTCATCTGGTTAAACGACGTTCGCGGTGGCGAGGTCGAGTTCCCAGTGGATTCTCCTCTCAACCCCTCGAATGTCAGGCTGACTGGGGGATCAGCTGGCGTCGTTTTCTCCCGGGCGTGATGCCTTCCTGATTCCGCCGTAACGGTCCGTGAATCAGTTTGCAACCGAGGCGATCGATTGCTGTCCTGCGTTCGTGATTCGTGTTCCCAGGAGGGTTGGAGTAGAGCCCTTTAGGTCGTTGAAGCGATCGGACACGAAAAACCGCCCGTCACCAGCACGAACGTTGTCATTTCTACAACGGTGTGGAGGTGAGCGGACGCTACTCCAACCCCCCTCACACCCCTGTTGACCTGGGAGAATTGCTTCTTGCATTTCGCAAGAATCGCGACACTCCGACCCAAAATCGGCCCCCGAAGCAGCATCAGCGGCGTTTACGCCCAGACGACATCGAGCATCTCCGTGTCGACTATCTCGCTGGTGCGAAGGTCGCCGACCTCGCCGAGCACTTCGGCATCACCCGCCAAACGGTTCTCAACCACGTTCGTCGACTAGGACTCCCCCACCGCCACCCAAAACTCACCCGCCGGGAGATTGCAAAGGCTGCACACCTGTACGAATCCGGGAAATCACTCGCGGCCGTGGGTGCAGCACTTGAAGTGGACCAGGGCACCATACGCCGGGCGATCGTTCGGTCTGGCGTATCGATCCGTGATTCGCACGGGCGAGATCGCTGACTGGCTCTTCCACACCGACCCGTGGCGACACTAGTCGGGTTACGACACCCGAGGGCCACCCAAGTCCGCGCGAGTGGCGGATCACCGAAACTAATTGATGTGCAACGTGACGGACTGCAAACACCCCGGTGCGACCTGTCGGATCGGAAGCGGTCAAAATGGGCCTGCCGCGCGATATCGGATGGTGTGGCACGAGGGCGAGGGGTCGCGATAACCGTAGATATGCCGGTGATCCTTGATGCTTCTCAGTGTCCGTCACACGGGCGGGCACTGAGAGGGAAGGAACACCGCATTGACTGTCCGAAAGGCAATTGAGAAGCCCATCTCACTGGGCCATCCACAGCTCGACCGGCACCTGGAATTCGTGGCCGCAAGAGGTCGACCGAACACCGTGCTGGCCACGGCGTCGGACCTGAAGCTGTTCTTCGACTCAGTTGGCAAAGAGCCAGCCGAGGTGACAACAGCGGATGTGATGCAGTTCATCGCCCGCCAGCGCGAGCCACGCATCGACGCGAAGGTCGTTCGGATCTCCGACGGCGAGTCGGGGCTCTCGGCCCACACAATCAAGCGCAGACTCTCGAGCGTCTCGGGGTTCTACGGCTATCTCATGATGGTCGGCGAGCACGACAGAAACCCGGTGCCGAACGGGCTGTCGGTCCGTCGGCGCGTGCGCCGGGGCCGAGGAGCCTTCACACCGCTCGTGCGCGCACCAAGGACTCTTCCGAAGATCCTGGACCCAGCCGAGGTCGATGCCCTCTTCGCTGCGCTTCGTCACCGACGCGACAAGGCGATGGTCGAAGCCATGTTGTTCGCGGGCTTGCGTCGCTGCGAGGTGCTCGGTCTTCGCATCGGCGATCTGCGACCGGGCGAGGGACGGGTGTTCGTCTCAAACGGCAAAGGCGGACACCAGCGCTTCTGTTTCATCTCCAAGCGCTTCTTCCGCACCACCGCCGCATATATGGAGCACGAGAGGCCGAAGGATGCGACAAGTGACATCGTCTTTGTCTGCCTGAAGCGACCGCGCCGGGGTGAGCCGCTTTCGGAGGACGGTCTCGAGGAGATCGTGCGGTCAGCACGCCTTAGAGCGCGAATGGCGCATTGCACCTGCCACGAGCTGCGCCACACCTGCTTCACGCGACTTCGCGAAGCCGGGATGAGCCTCGAAGCCATCCAGGTCCAGGCCGGGCACCGTTCCATCGAGTCGACCCGCGTCTATGTGCACCTCGCCGATGAGTGGCTGGCCGACGAGTACGCCCGCGCCTGTGAGGGACTCGACCTGCTCTTCGCCGAGGCGGTGGACAGGTGAGCGGGCTGGCGGCCATGTGCGAATACGGCAATCTCGACCCGGTTGCAAGCCAGTGGGCCGAGATCGCCATGGAACGTCCCCAGCTGGCTGAGACAGCACGTCGCTATCTCGGCCAGATCGCGCTTTCGCTTCGCCCTGGGAGCGTGACCTCAGCCAGCATCGCACTTCGCCAGTTCTGTTGGCATCTGATCGAGTGCCATCCCGAGGTGGAGAGCTTCGCCCAGGTGACAAGGGAGCACGTGGAGAGCTTCAAGATGTCGCTCCACAGACGACGGACCTGGACTAGCAGGCCCTTGAAGCCCAACACGCTGCGCCAGCGGCTGCTCTTCTTGCGGAGCTTCTTCGACCGGATCATCGAGTGGGGCTGGGCCGACGCGCCAAGCCGTCCCCCGGTGTTCTTATCCGATGTGCCTCCCCAGGACCTGCCGCTTCCGAAGGCGCTCGACGACGCCGCTGCAGCGCGCTTCTTACAGGCGGCCGAGTCCGAGGAGGACCAACGCAGAAGGCTCGTGGTGCAGTTGCTCGCTCGCACCGGCATGCGCGTGGGCGAGCTCTACGAGCTTCGGGCCAACGCCATGGAGTGCAGAGGAGGCTTCTGGTGGCTGCGCGTCCCGCTCGGCAAGCTTCACAACGACCGGGTGGTGCCGCTTCACCCGAGGCTCGTGGAGCTGATCGAGGCGTGGAAGGGCCATCCCGACTACGGCGTGGGAGGACGCCTCGTGAGCAACTGCGGCCGGCCCCTCAACCGCCACGCGGTCACGAGGATGGTGAGACGCGTCGCCAAGGCGGCCGGCATCGGTCATGTCCATCCCCATCAGCTGCGCCACACGCTCGCCACCCAGGCCTTGAACCGGGGCATGAGCCTCGAAGCCGTCGCTCAGCTGCTCGGGCACCAGAGTCTCAAGTGGACCGTCTTCTACGCGAGGCTCACGGATCGCACTCTCGCCGAACAGTTCCGCTCCGTGGCCGATCACGTCGACTCGCTCTATATGCCAGAGCAAGACGGCGAGAGCGAGCAGATGCGAAAGCTGCGCCTCGAGCACAGCCGGCTGCTCGCAAACGGATGGTGCACGAGACCCAAGGAGATGGACTGCCAGTTCGACTCCATCTGCGAGGGCTGTGGCTTCTTCGCCACCACGGTGGAGTTCAAACCCACACTCGAGCGCCAGCGCGATCACGCCGCCGAAAATGGCCAGCCCGAGCGCGCCGCGATCTTCGAACAGCTCCTACAGAGCCTCGAAGAAGAGGCGTCGTGATGTACGAGGACGAGAAGATCTTAGAGATCGAGTTCGTGGTCGACGACACTGTCGAGGCCGTCGTCTTGGTCGAGCAGTTTCCGACAGACAGCCTGGCAGCTAAGGACCTCCACGCCACGGTGACATTGCTTCGCGAACTTCGTTCGCGGGTCTCTTGTCTAATCGCTGACGCACGCGACGAGGAGACTTCGTGGGCAGATCGGTCGCATCTTGGGCACTGGGCGCCTCTGGGCGCTTCTTCGCTACGGGACGCTCTGGCGGCGAAGGAGGACGCCTTTGGTACTCGACTAATCGCTCGGCCGGACTCGGTGGGCTCTGCCTCCCAGGCGGGGGTAGGGTCCACCGATCACCGGCATATCCCGGAAATACCTGACGCGATCACCGGCATAACCGGCACTTGCGAGCGGGGATTCCCCGTCGATCCGTCTCGACGAGCCGCCGTTACCGGATGGTACTTCGGGCGGACAAGAATCTGGAACGTGTGGCAGAGGCACGTCGGCGTAGAGGAGTCGAAACAAGCCCATTCAGCGGATTACCTAACCCGCGCCGAACGAGAACTTTGGTGGAACAAGGAC
>DASPVS010000335.1:0-2925 GCA_035622235.1 Acidimicrobiales bacterium
TTCCTTCATATGCACCGCGGCATGGCGCGTGCAGTTGAACGTCCCCTTCTGGTGCACAGCGATCACCGCGTCGTAATCGCCCTCGTCCATTTTGAGCAGTGTCCGGTCGCGAACGATCCCCGCGTTGTTGACGAGGATGTCGATCTTCCCGAACTCGTCCGTCGCGCTCCGCACGATGCGGCATGCACCGTCGAAGTCCGACACCGAGTCGTTGTTCGAGATCGCGGTCCCGCCTTCGGACTCGATCAACTTGCAGACTTCTGTGGCGGGATCCTCTCCGATCCCCGTTCCGTCGAGAGCGGCGCCGACGTCGTTGACCACCACGCTCGCGCCCTCCGACGCGAGGCAGCGGGCGATATCGCGCCCGATCCCGCGTCCGGCACCGGTGACGACAGCCACCCTTCCATCGAGCAGACCCATTGCGTACGTCCCCTATCCCTGTTCTGTCTCCATCGCACCCTTGTTCTCGGGTGCGAGCGCTTCCACCAACAAGTTCTCACTGGGCACCGCGCTCACCGAGGCGGTCGTAAGTAGTCCCTCCATCGCAGCAGCGGCACCCGCCGCCGGTCCTTTCCAAGCGACGGATCCCTTGACCAGCAAGACCGCTTCATCGGCAATCGAGAGCGCCCGGTCGATCTGTTGCTCTACGACCAGGAGCGACGTGCCCGCCTCGCGGATCTTCACGAGCCCGTCGTAGACCGCGTCCACGATTACTGGAGCGAGGCCCAGCGAGAGCTCGTCCACCACCAGAAGCCGCGGAGGCGTCGCCAAGGCGCGCGCCAGAGTGAGCATCCTCTGCTGTCCGCCGGACAGGGTCCCTGCGACCTGTCGTCGGCGATCGGACAATGCAGGAAAGGCGTCGTAGGCACGTTCGAGAGCCTCCTTGACCTTGCCCTTGCCGGCGGTTCGCCGGAAAGTGAGGATCAAGTTCTCGTCGACGGTGAGAGTCCCGAAAACTCCCCGGCCTTCGGGTACGTGAACCAAGCCCATCCGGGCGATCTGATACGCCGGCACGTGCGAGATGTCGTGGCCGTCGAAGACGACGCTCCCTTCTGTGGGAGGAACCAGCCCGCTCACGACCCGTGCAACTGTCGACTTGCCGGCACCGTTCGATCCGAGAAGCGCAACTATCCCGTGCTCGGGAACTGAGAACGAAACGCCGAACAGCGCTCGATAGGTGGTGTACGACGCGCAGACCCCGTTGAGCTCGAGCAGCTTCTCGGTCACTTCGGCAGGCGGTCTTTCACGTCGTCAGGTGGTCGGTCACGTTGTCAGGCGGTCTTTCCGAGGTAAGCCCGCCGCACGGCGGGATCGCTCATGACCTCGTCGAGGGTCCCACATGCAATTGTGTTTCCGAAGTCGACGACCTGGGCGCGGTCGACCACTCTCGCAACCATGTCGAGATCGTGCTCGACGAGTATCACGGCCGTGCCCCGTTCGCGTTGGATCCCGCGGAGTACGTCCGCTAGATCCGCTGTCTCGCGAGCGTCGAGGCCGGAGGAAGGCTCGTCCGCCATGAGCAGACTGGGCTCGGTCGCGAGAGCGCGTCCGATCTCCACGAGCCGGCAGTGCCCGAGACTCAGAGCCGCGACCGGCACGTCTGCCACGTCGCTGAGGCCCACCAGTTCGAGGATCTCGTCTGCCTGTCGGCATTCGTCGGGCTTGGGGCCGCCGAGGTTCAGGATGTCCTTCCAAAGGCGGCCGTCGCCCCGATGGGATCTCTCGGCCACGAGCATGTGCTCCCGTGGTGTCATATCCGCGAAGACCTCGAGACGCTGGAAAGTGCGTCCGATCCCGAGCCTCGCGCGCTTGAACACCGGAAGGCCGTCGAGGCAGTGCCCGCTGAAGAAAACGCTCCCTTTGGTGGGCCGGACTTGACCGCAGAGGCAATTGAACATGGTCGTCTTGCCTGCTCCGTTGGGACCTACGAGTCCGAGCACCTCACCGGGATCCACATACAGCGATACGTCGTTCAGAGCTTGGACGCCACCGAAGCTGACCGAGATCGACTTCGCTTCCAAGAGGTGCTCCGACGCGTCTCTCGTCGCTCGGGCATCACCGTTCGACGATGGGACGCCCGCAGCAGGCGGGTTTCCCAAAGAAGACGAGTTTCCCGCAGAAGCGTGGTCGTCGCCGGGGTCGGAGATCGCCTCAGGCACCAAGGGCCCCCGGCGTCGGCGTCGGCAGTTCGGCTTCGCGATCGGGGAAGTCCGCGGGGCTCGTTCCCCGCCCGGTTCCGGATGTGCGCGCTTTGCGGTCGTCCCATGCTTTGAACAACCGGTCCACACGATGCATCCACTTGGTTCGCTGGTACTCGACGATTCCCTCGGGGTGCGAGACATATGTCAAAGCGCCGAATGCGAACAACACGAACTGGATCCCACCCAGCCGCGCGCCGATCGATGCAGGGAAGAGATTGAGCAGGATCGAGTGCGGCGTGAGGAGGTAATTGATGATGGCGAAGCCCATGCCCGCCTGTACCGCGCCTTCGACGGTCTGAGAGCCGGTGGTGATGACGACGACGACGAACGCGAGGGACCACACGTAGTTGAAGTCGTCCGCCGACGAAGTGCCCTGCAGAGATCCGTAGAGGACGCCACCGAGGCCGGCGAGGCCGGCTGACAAAGCGAACACGGCGACCTTTGACTTGCGGAGGTTGATCCCGAGACTGGCTGCAGCCGTGGGACTTCCTCGCATCGCAGCGAGGAACCGGCCGGTGGTCCCTCGTTGGACGAACATCACGCCGTAAACGCACAGCGCAAGGATCACCATGCAGAGGATGAGGAAGTAGCGGTCACCCGGAAGGCCCTGCGAGAAATTGATCCCGCCGATCTGCGGCCTCGGTAGGTTCACGCCGCCGAGCGTTCCCAGTGTCCACGAGTACTGAAAAAGGACGTTGTCTGCGAACAAGGCGAAAGTGAGGGT
>DASPVS010000336.1:0-3648 GCA_035622235.1 Acidimicrobiales bacterium
CAGCGGCATCGAGCCGGCGCGACTCCCGGTAGAACGGTCTCGACCGAACAGCGGCATCGAGCCGGCGCGACTCCCGGTAGAACGGTGGTCGCGAACCCGAGAAGTTCGCTCTGACACACCCAGCACGGTGACATACCCGATCGGTACGGTGGCACATCCAATCGGTACGGTGGCACGGTCCCGACGGGTCGGAGGGTCCCCATGACCGACACGGCGACTAAGGCACGTCCACGAGCTTTGGCGGCTCGCTACGACGAGGTACGGAGGTTCACGGAACGACTCGCCGCTCCGTTGTCGGACGAAGATCAAACCGTCCAGTCGATGCCGGACGTGAGCCCCACAAAGTGGCATCGCGCGCACACTTCGTGGTTTTTCGAGACATTTCTACTCGAGCCCCGTCTACCGGGTTACGAGATCTTTCACCCCGCCTTCGCGTATCTGTTCAACTCGTACTACGAGGGGATAGGGGCTCGCTATCCCCGCCCCCGGCGCGGTGTCGTCTCTCGTCCCGGTGCGACCGAGGTCGGGGCGTATCGCAGGTACGTCGACCGCGCGATCGGCGAGCTGCTCCAGGGTGACGCCGACCCGAAGCTGAGGGCGCTCGCCGAGCTCGGCATCCACCACGAGCAGCAGCATCAGGAGCTGCTCCTCATGGACATAAAGCACGTCCTCTCCTGTAACCCGATCCAGCCGGTCTACTGGGACGATCAAAGCTCGAACCGGGAACCGCACCCCCTTGAATCTTCCAATGGATCAGACCGCCCGGTTTGGATAGAGCACGACGGCGGACTCGTTGAAGTGGGATATACGGGCGACGGGTTTGCTTTCGACAACGAATCTCCTCGGCACACCGTCTTCCTCGATCCGTTCAACGTCGCGGGAAACATGGTGACTTGTGGAGACTGGATCGAGTTCATCGACGACGGAGGTTACAAACGTCCGGAGCTCTGGCTGTCCGACGGGTGGGCCACCGTCCAGGCCGACGACTGGGACGCTCCGCTCTACTGGTGGGACGCGGGTGGCGAGTGGCAGATATTCACACTCCTGGGCGCGCGTGCGGTTGCCGAGGACGAGCCCGTTTGCCACGTGAGCTACTACGAAGCAGACGCGTATGCGCGGTGGGCGGAGTGCCGTCTGCCCACCGAACAGGAATGGGAGGCGGTCGCAGGACCCGAGCCCGAACCTGACGCGGTGGGTGAAGGGAGCTTCGCCGACGTGCTGCACCCGAAGAGAGTGGACCCGAAGGACTCCTTCTTCGGCGGGGTGTGGCAATGGACCTCCAGTCCTTACAGTCCGTACCCAGGGTTCCGCCCCGCCCCCGGCGCGGTCGGCGAATACAACGGAAAGTTCATGGTGAACCAACAAGTCCTCCGTGGTGGGTGCTGCGCGACACCGCCGGGACACATCCGCTCCACGTACCGGAACTTCTTCCCACCTTCCGCGCGCTGGCCATTCGCCGGGCTTCGACTCGCGAGGGACGCATGAGCGAGGACGCCTGCGACGAGACCTCGAAGTCGATCATCCCGCCGTCGATCGACATACACCTGACCGACCTCGAGCAACGTCGCTCGCTCGAGGAGGACGCACGTGCCGGTTTCACCTCCGAACAGAAGTGGACAGCACCTGTTTGGTTCTACGACGACCGAGGAAGCCAGCTCTTCGACGAGATCACGCGGCTCCCCGAGTACTACCCGACGCGCGCCGAGCGATTGCTCCTGGAGCTCTACTCCGACGACATCGCCGAGCGCTCAGGAGCTGACACACTCGTCGAGTTAGGGGCTGGGACGTGTGAGAAGAGTCGGATCCTCCTCGATGCGCTCGGTGAGAACGGGACGTTGCGTCGCTACGTGCCGCTCGATGTGAGCGACGTGACGTTGTGGGGCGCTGCGAAGAGCCTTTCCGAGGACTATCCGGGTCTCGAGGTGAACGCCGTCGTAGCCGACTTTCACAGGCAGTTGGACCGCTTGCCCTCCGAAGGTAAACGCATGATCGCCTTTTTGGGCGGGACGATCGGCAATCTCACCCCGAAGCAGCGGAGCAGGTTTCTCTTCGACCTCGACTGCAACATGTCGCAGGGTGACAGTCTCCTTCTCGGAACGGACCTGGTGAAAGAAAGCGACCGCCTCGTCGCGGCATACGACGACGAGGCGGGAGTGACGGCTCAGTTCAACCTCAACGTGCTCCGCGTCCTGAACCGCGAGCTCGGGGCGTCGTTCGAGGAGGACCGGTTCGAACACGTCGCTGTGTGGGACGAGGACGAGAAGTGGATAGAGATGCGGCTGCGTTCCACCACGGATCAAGTCGTCGCAATCGAAGGTCTCGACATCGAGGTCGAGTTCGACGAGGGCGAGCATCTGCGGACGGAGATAAGCGCAAAGTTCACCTCGGAACAGGTACAGGCCGAGCTTTGGGACGCTGGGTTCGTGGTCAAGGGCTCTTGGAGTGGGCCCGAGGACGACTTCCTCCTTACCCTCGCGACTCCCTACTGTTAGGCACGGTTAGGCCCGTCGGGAAGAACTGTTAGGCCCGTCGGGAGGAGAGGTCGTCCAGAGCCGAGATGACGGCTCTGTGGAACGTGGGGTACGCGTAGATCATCGAGCGCAATCGCGTGACCGGTATCTCTTCGTGCACGGCGAGAGTCAGCATGGACAACACCTCACCGCCGGTCGGCCCTACAGACGTGGCTCCTACGAGAACGCCTCGGTTCGCATCCTCGATGAGTTTGATGAACCCGTCGTTGCCTGGGCCGTGCACCCACCCACGCGTCGAGTCGGGGATCTCGGTGTAGCCCGTTCTGACCTCGATCCCTTCCGATCTCGCCGTCGCCTCGATCATCCCGACCGATCCGATCTCGGGGTCCGTGAACGTGACGCGCGAAAGGTCCCTGTAATCCGCAGGCTCCCAGGGCTCGCCGAGAATGTCGGCGAGCGCGATCTCTGCTTGGTACATCGAGATGTGTGTGAACGCGCCCTTTCCGGTGGCGTCACCGATCGCCCACACTCCTTGGCAGACACGCATGCGTTCGTCGACATCGATGAAGTGCGATTTCTCGTCCGCTCCGACGCTCCCGATGCCGAGCGCCGCCAGATCGGCGTGCCGCCCCGTGGCGACGAGCAGGCGATCCGCTTCGAGCGAACCGCCACCGTCGAAGCTCACCTTGAACGTCTCCCCGTTGTGGGCCACGCCCGACGCCCACATCCCGGTCCTTACCTTGATCCCTTCGCGGTCGAAGACCTTTGTCAGAAGTTCCGAAGCCTCGGGCTCTTCCATCGAGATGATTCGATCGGCCCCTTCGACCACCGTGACCTCGGTACCGAAGCGCGCGAAAACCTGGCTGAGCTCCACACCGATCGAACCGCCTCCCATGACGATCATCGACGCAGGAAGCTCTTCGGTCTCGATCGCGTCGTGGTTGGTCCAAAACGGCGTTCCTTCGAGGCCGTCCACGGGCGGGATCGTCGGCATGGTTCCGGGGTTGAGCACCACCGCGCGGCTCGCCTCGATGACACTCTCTCCCACTACGACGCGCCCTGGCCCGTCGAGGCGGCCATGGCCGCGTACGAGGCGCCCGCCCTTCTTCTCGAAGCTCTTGGCGTGAGATCCGTCGTTGAAGTTGGACGTCTTCTCGCGTACCCGCTTGGCGACGAG
>DASPVS010000337.1:0-5096 GCA_035622235.1 Acidimicrobiales bacterium
CTTTCCTGGGCGGACATCCAACAGGCGAAAATGACCGTAGAAGTGGGTCTCGCTCACCCTGTCGAGTACACAGAGGCCGAGCGCAGGACGATCGCAACTCACGAGTCCGGCCACGCGACGGTTGCCTGGCTGGTAGGAAAGGGCAGAAAGCTCGACGTGCTCTCGATCGTCAAACGGAAAGAAGCGTTGGGCATGTTGGTGCACTCCGCCGAAGAGGAACGCTTCACTTCGACGCGCAGCGAGATCCAGGCGCTGATAGAGATCGCGTTCGGCGGGATGGTGGCGGAGGAGACTTTCTTCGGCGAAGCGGGTTCGGGCGTGGCCATGGATCTTCAAGCGGCGACGCGTTTCGCCTGCATGATGGTGGGCAGTCTTGGCATGGGCAAGACCCTCATTTCCGCCGACGCCATCGAGATGCCACCAGGGAGCGGGATCGTCTCGAAGGTTCTCTCGACCGACGCGGGGCGCGACGAAGTGGAGGAATTGCTCCGTACAGCGAAACGGTCGGTCAAACAAATGCTCGATGAGAACCGGGCCGTCGTCGAAGGACTACGCGACGCTCTTCTCGATAGGGAGGAACTTGTCGGGCCGGAGATCCTCGAAGTCATCGCGCAGATGAAGCAGGCGCAGTCGGCGGAAAAATCCTGATTCGACCGAGGGGGCCGGTACCCTTGGATCTCAGTGACAACGGAAGGATCTGACTCCAGCCTTCCCCCTATGCATGGCGCGCTCGGCGCTGACCTTCCTCCCGAGGTCGCGCACGAGATGAGGCGAGCGCAGCTTGGCGCAGAGCACGCCCGGTTGCACGTGGCGCTTCTGGCCGAGGCAGGCGACTTGCTCTCTGCTGCCGTCGACTCTGAAACTCTTCAAACGGCGCTGAAGGCTCTTGGTGCCTCCGTCGTTCCCGCATTCGCCGACTGGTTCGCGGTTCACCTTGTCGACGAATGGGGCGAATGGGGCGAATGGGGCGGAGGTGTTTCGGGAGCGACTAGGCCCGTGACGACACCAGTGGCGACGCCGGTGACGACACTGGTGACGACGCCGGTGACGACGCCGGACGGAACTCCGCATCCCCATCCCGACGGTGAACGACTCATCCGCGGCGTAAGCGATCACGCCACCACAGCGCTCCTCATGGACTTGCCTCCGGGACGTGAGGGCCTAAGGGGTTTCCCAGGCCCGGACACGGCTCAGAGAGTCGCGCCCGCCGCAGGCATCGGTTCGATGGTGATCGCGCCCATTCCCGTGCCGCCCGACGATGCACGATCGGCGGCGGGAGCGTTGAGTTTCGTCACCTTCCCCGAGAGGAGGGGTCTGCGACCTTCGGATCTGGAGATCGCTCGTGGTCTCGCGCAACGGGTGTCGGTCGCGCTCGAGCGCATTCGGCTGATCGCCTCTGAGCGCCTCAGCCGTCTGCGTATCGAAGCGATCGTAGACGCGTCCCCCGTTGCGATCACAGAGCTCGATTCCGACGGCTGTGGTGTCTGGTGGAACGAGGCTGCGACACAACTGTTCGGGTGGCCATCGCGAAGTAGCTCACGCCGTCCCTGGCGAGAAACACCGCTCGAGCATCGTCCCACAATGCCGAGAGACGGCGAACAGCTCCTGTCCTTGTTCGACAGCGCCCGCCAAGGCGACAGGAGCGCGGGCTCCGAGGTCGAGCTCGTGCTGGGTGGTTCACGCAGAAGTTTGTCGATAGCGGTCGCTCCGATCTCCGGAGCTGACACAAAGGTCGAAAGAATCCTCGTCGTGGCCGAAGACGTAACCGAGCGCCGCCGTATTGCCAAGCGTTTGGGTCAGATCGAACGCCTCAACGTTATGACGCAGCTAGCTGCGGGCGTGGCTCACGACTTCAACAATCTTCTAACCGTGATCCTGGGATCGACCGAAGCTCTGCGCGCGTCGGTCTCTTACGACCCGCAAGCATCTCGGCCGGTGCGCGACGAGATCGAAGACGATCTGTCTGCGATCGAACGAGCCGGACGAAGAGCGGCTGCGCTGACGGCTCAATTGCTCGATCTCAACTCTGCGTCTTCCGAGTCTTCGGTACCCGGTGAGCGACTCGACTTGGACGAGATGGTGGCGTCGTTGACGCCCTCGATCAACCGGCTGCTCGGCAAGGAGATGAGCTTCGATCACGTTCGTGCCCGGGATCCGAGCCATATCGTGGCCGGGCGGGCTGGTCTCGAAAGGGTCATCTTGAACCTCGTCCTCAACGCTCGTGACGCGATGTCACCAGGCGGACGACTCGTCATCGCGACGACCTACGAAGAAGACGATGAGCGGGTCGAGCTTTCGGTGACGGACACCGGCAGCGGAATGGACGAAGCCACGGCGGCACGCTGTTTCGAGCCCTTCTTCACCACCAAAGAGCCCACACAGGGGAGTGGTCTCGGGCTTGCCGGCGTGATGGCACTAGTCACGCAGGCGGGGGGTGAGATCGGTGTCGTGACGAAAACCGGACAGGGGAGTCGCTTCACGCTCTCGTTCCCCACTGTCAGGTGATCCGTTTCCGCACCGCGACCCGAGGGTGAGCGGTGGCTCGAATCAGGGTTCGAAGCGGTAGCCAACTCCGCGGACGGTTCGCAACCATCGTGGCCGTCCGGGATTTGTCTCGATCTTCCGCCTCACACGTCTGACGTGCTCTGTGACCGTTGCGTCGTCTTGCCAATCGCTCGAGGACTCCCAAACCTGGGTGAGCAGTTGTGATCGGCTGAAGACCTGCCGGGGTGAGCGGGCGAGGAACGCAAGGAGATCGAATTCCTTTGCTGTCATCCGCACGATCTTTCCGGACAGTCGGATTTCGCGAGCGCCTCGGTCGATGACCAGATCTCCGAACTCGAGCGTGGAACGCTCCTCGGCCGGAGTGCTTTGACGCGTGCGCTTGAGGACGGACCCCACACGGGCCGCCAGTTCGGCCGGCGAGAATGGCTTGACCACGTAGTCGTCGGCACCGAGTTTGAGTCCGAGAACTCGGTCCATCTCCCGCCCGCGCGCTGTGAGGAGGATGACGGGGATCTCGTCGCTTCGGCGAAGTGCGCTCAAGATGTCGAGGCCGCTCTCCGCTGTCAACATGACATCGAGGATCACGAGGTCCGGGCGCCGTGTTCCGATTACCGCAAGGGCTTCGACGCCCGAGGCGGCTTCGTAGGTTTGGTACCCCTCGGCGGCAAGAAGCCGGACCAACATCTCCCTGACGTCGGAGTCGTCGTCCACGACCAGCAACCGAGAACGAGATTGCGCGAACGGCGCCACCGATCCCTGTTGCTCGTATCCCACCACGAGTGCCACTCACTCAGAGTAGCGCTCCGAACGCGCTTCGAAGTTTCAGGCTCGGTCCACGGCTCCGGCAGCCCGGATCGGAGTATCAGTTCGCGGCCGCGGGAACCATCTCAGGAATGAACTCCGGCGCGATCATCAGCCGATACTGCATGGCTTGCTGGCACCGGTGGCAGCGAACGCGTCGAGCGGTGACACGGCACGACATGATGCCTGCGATGTGGGGCAGGTCGTAGCCTTCACAGGATCTGCCGTCGAGCTCCTCTGTGCAGAAGGCGACCACTCCGTCGCGGTGCAAGACCAAGCAACCGTTGCACATCCCCCGTGTCACCACCTGTCCCCCCCGGTCACGCTCAGCGCGACCGACCCCCCGAAGACCGTCTCCCAACGGCCGGTGATGGCGTCTTTCAGGTGCCCCCGAGCGTCGCCAGCAACTACATCGGCACGACCGGGCGAAAAGTGGAGCGTTGTTCGACCGGGGACATTCGGCCGTCGTTACGGTTCGGAAGTGCTTATCGCCGATCTTGCCGGGCGCGGCTACGCTGCCGTCCTCGCACGGCCTGATCCAGCTCGACCTTGCGGAGACGCACCGATATAGGGGTCACCTCGACACACTCGTCCTCGCTGATCAATTCGAGCGATTGCTCGAGGGACAGCTGAAGCGGTGGGGTGAGACGCTCGAGCTCCTCTGCGGTAGACGAGCGCATGTTGGTGAGCTTCTTCTCCTTTGTCGGATTCACGTCCATCTCTTCGGATCGAGCGTGTTCGCCGACGATCATCCCTTCGTAGACCTGTGTTCCGGGCCCGACGAACAGCGTTCCGCGTTCTTGAAGGGCCAACATTGCATATGTCGTCGTGACGCCCAAGCGATCTGCGACCATCGAGCCGTTCCGTCTAGTTCGCAACTCGCCGTGCCATGGCTCCCATCCATCGAAGACGTGATGAAGGAGACCGGTTCCGCGTGTTTCCGTGAGGAATTCGGTGCGGAACCCGACCAGTCCGCGGGCTGGCACCCGGTAGTCCATGCGGACCCAGCCGGTGCCGTGGTTGACCATCTGCGCAAGCTGGCCTTTTCGCAGCGCGAGAAGTTGTGTGACGACGCCGACATAGTCGTCGGGCACGTCGATCGACAGCCGTTCCATCGGCTCGTGCAGCACACCTTCGATGGATCTCGTCACAACTCTTGGCTTGCCGACGGTCAACTCGAACCCTTCTCGTCTCATGGTTTCGACGAGCACGGCGAGCTGGAGCTCGCCCCGTCCTTGGACCTCCCAAGTGTCAGGTCGCTGTGTCGCGAACACCCGTAGCGACACGTTCCCGACGAGCTCGGCATCCAGGCGGCTCTTTACGAGCCTCGCTGTCAGCTTCGTGCCGTCATTTCCGGCCAGAGGTGAGGTGTTGATCCCGATCGTCATCGACAAGCTCGGTTCGTCGACAACGATCGGAGAAAGCGGTCGTGGGTCTTCCGCGTCCGCCAGTGTCTCGCCGATCGTTATCTCCGCGATGCCGGCTGTCACGATGATCTCGCCCGGCCCAGCCTCGTCGACCTCTACACGATCGAGTGCCTCAGTTGCGTAGAGCTCCGTGATCTTCGAGCGAATGACGGTTCCGTCGAGTCGGCACCACGCCACCGCGTCGCCGCGTCGCAAGGTTCCGTTGCGCACTCGGCACACCGCCAGTCGCCCTACGTACGGGGAGGCACCGAGGTTCGTGACGAGGGCCTGAAGAGGCTTTTCAGGGTCGTAGAGGGGCGCCGGAACCGTACGAAGAATCGCCTCGAAGAGCGGGGCGAGATTCTCTCCCGCTGAACTCGAGTC
>DASPVS010000338.1:0-6026 GCA_035622235.1 Acidimicrobiales bacterium
GCCCAGGCCCGCGCCACCCGGTGGCTCCCCCGTAGCTCGCTCGATGATCGTCACCAACCAGCCCCCTCGGGCAAGCGCGAGGGCGGCACAAAGCCCCGAGAGACCCCCGCCCACCACGGCCGCACGGAGCTCGGACATGCCATCGGGCCGCTCGTGCCGCTCGGCTGCGGCGGGGTTGTCTGGCATGGGCGGGCCTCCTGTCCGAGAGGAATCGCGCACATGATCATCTACTGTTTCTCTTCATGGAGGAGGGCAAGCTCGAATACCTCGCTGGTGTCTAGGCACCTCGACCCCGAGTGCTGGTGAGGAACCGTGCCATGGATGACTCGGCCGGGGCTTCGAGCATCGAGCACTGATCGGCTCGTTCTTCTCAACCTCTGCCATGGCGTGGCGGTGCCGGCTCGTTTCGGTCTGGCCGCGGCTCTTGCTACAGACGGCTGTGGGTGCCAAAAATGTCATCCGGCCGTGCTGAGCTGGCCTCTCCCGCAATATTTGAGCCAGCAACAGGTAGAAATCCGCGCGGTTAGCGTGGGAATTCGCTCAAATACAAGGGTCAATCATCTGTGACGATAAAAGTTGCAACACAACAGCAGGGAGAGCCACAGAAATCTGCGCAAAATGGGGTGTCCGTCTGATCCCGCCGCTCCTGCGGGGAACTTAGGGCTCCGACGGGAACCGCACCGATTGTCAGAACTGCCACGGTTATCGCGAGAAGGATTGCAACGCCTGTCCGTCTCATTGGGCTCACACCCCGCATTTCCGCCAGCGGGGCTAAACGACTGCAGGCGGTGCGGCTAACCCCGTTACGTTTGGTCCTTGTGCCTCAGAAATCATTTGGCGAATTTGATGGTTCCGTTCGCCTCGACACCTTTGAGCGATATGACGAACTTGTCCCCCGCCGTGATGTACCAATGGTCATAGGTGTCATAGGCGTTTCCAAAGTGCATCACGACCTTGGTCGAAGTCCATTTGGTCACGATCAGCCCGACGCATGCCGCGTTCGGAGGCGTCCCCTGCCCGGCGTAGAAGTTCCCTACGTCCTCGAACCACAAGTTCGAAGGTCCGTAATCTTCGCCGTTGTTCGTGTAGCTACCGCAATCATTCGAGTTGTCCGAAGTCCCATTGGGCTCTGTACCAAAGGCTCGCCCGGTGATCGTGATCGTCGGTTTTGTGGTGCCCCCGACGAATGAAACCTTTTTGATGGTCGGGCCAGTCGTCGTCTCTTGCACCTCAACAGAGCCAATGTCGCACTTTGGCCCCTGTGGTCGCGTCACCCCCCGTTGGTCGGTCCCAGGGCACAACGAAAATCCATCGGCCGAGGTCGGATTGGGGATCTGGTCGATCGCAGGACTTCCCGTCGCCGGCAACATGGTCTCGGTAGGTCCGCCGTTGGCTGCCAGGGCTCCCAAATCGGCATTGGTGTTCGAGAGGCTCGTGGCGCTCGACAGCGCGCAACTGGTGTCCTGACTCACGTTGTAGCCGTCGTCGTTCCACGTCGAACCGCTCACGACGTCACACAATGTGTCACTCAAAACGGGCTGTCCGAAGATGGTCCCCGCAAGATCGGTGGTCGTCCCGCTCGCAGTGCCCACGGCATCACCTGGGCCAGGAGCGGTGTTGTTGGCGATCGTGTCGGCATCGAGGTGCAGCGTGCCTTCATCGCCGTAGATGCCCCCTCCTGTGTCAACGGCGAGCTCCGAATACTCGGCCGTGTTTCCAGCCACGGTGTCGTCCCTCAGAAAAGCGAGACCGGCATTGAAGATTCCGCCACCTTCACCGTTACCGAGATTCCCTGACACCGTGCTGTCGGTCACGGTCGTGGAGCTGTCGGCCGATGTGTAGATGCCGCCGCCGCCATTGCTCGAGTTGTTGTCCGACACGGTGTCGTCGTTCAGGACCGCTGTCCCGGAGTTGTAGATACCGCCGCCCACGTCACCGCTAGGACCTCGGAAGGCGGTGTTATTCGTAAGAGTGTCGTTGGTCAACGTGGCGGAGCCGCCTGCAGAGACGAACACACCGTCACCGTAGGTCAGTGATCCAAAGGTGGTGCCTTCCCCGTCGGAGATGGTGAGGTTCTCTAAGGTGACGCTGGCGTCACCATCGATGGCGAACACGCTTCCAACCTGAGCAGTAGTCGACTCGCCGTCGACCGTCGCCCCTCCGCTCGGTCCTTCTATTGTGATGTCGAGCGGCGCTGGGACCTCGACGATGTCGTGGTACGTTCCGGACGCCACCTCGATGGTGTCGCCCGAAGCGGCTTGAGACACCGCGTAGGAGATCGTGGCACAAGGCGAGGCCTCGTTCTGGCAATTTCCGGTGTTCGATCCCGTAGTGCTGACGTACAGCGTGGTCGACGACGCGAACGCCGGCGTCGAGGCCGAGATGACGGCCATCGCACCGGCCATCAGGCCAAACACCGCCAGCACCGACACCACCCGAAGCTTTCCCGCCATTGCTTCCTCCCGCCGTCGTACCGGCCTCCGCCGACCGGTCTATGCACATATTTACTGCAGCGTCTTGTCAGCCGCAACCTTCAATTCGTCGGTTACTCAAGTCATCCCCCCGGAGCTTAAGAACGGGGACCGTCATAGTCTGTGTCGAGGGACACACAGCAAGTTCCTTTTGTCGCAATCGAAGAGACGACCAAATGGAAAACGAGGGTCGTAGGCGTGGGAAACGCGCCGACGAGACTTTTAGTTCCGGGAAATAAACGAGTCATGTCTGGATCCGACCACCCCACCAACCAACACAGGCCTCCGCGCGATAACGGATGGTCTGAGGCGACTCAAGCGTTTCTGAGACCGGCAACCCGGGGGGTTTCCGCCCGTTCCTCTGACCCGACGGAAGAGGGATATCGAGCGGAGGGAACCGGGCCTCGAGACACCTGAAAGGGCTCAGTACGATGCCGGTTGGTGTCTGATGTTTCCCCGCCAGCGCCTCATCTCGCCCGGCAGGCAGCGGAGTCGTTCGGCTCCGATCCGGAGCGCTACGACCGTACCCGGCCGCACTACCCCCAGGCCCTCGTCGACCGGATTGTCGCTGCGAGTCCCGGTCCCGACTTTCTCGACGTGGGCGTCGGCACAGGCATCTCGGCTCGTGCGTTCCAGCAAGCCGGGTGCCGGGTACTCGGGGTCGAGGTCGACGCACGAATGGCCGAGTTTGCGCGGCGGAGCGGAGTCGATGTCGAGGTGGCGAAGTTCGAGGAGTGGGACCCTGCGGAACGGATGTTTGATGCCGTCATCGCTGGCCAGACCTGGCACTGGGTGGACCCCGTGGCCGGTCCTACCAAGGCGGTCAAGGTGCTTCGGCCTGGCGGGAGGCTGGCTGTGTTCTGGAACGTGTTTGAGCCTCCAGCCGATCTCTCAGAGGCATTTGCCGCCGTCTACCGCCGAGTGCTTCCCGACTTACCCTTCTCGATCAGCAGGGTCATGCCAGGCCTAGACGCCTACTCGGTGATATTTGCCAGGGCGGCCGACGGGATACGGGAGGCGGGGGCCTTCGGTGAGCCCGAACAGTGGCGCTTTGATTGGGAGCGGTCATACACCCGCGACGAGTGGCTGGAGCAGGTACCAACGTTCGGCGGCCACAATCAGTTCCCACCGGACGCGTTGAAAGATCTGCTGGCGGGCATCGGAGCCGCAATCGACGCGGTGGCCGGAACCTTCACTATGGGATATGCCGCGGTTGTGATCTCCGCGGCCCGAAGGGCTGACACCTGATGGCGCTTCACGGAGGGGTCTAAACCGCCCGATAACGTCGGATGTGTATCCAAGTCGACCGTGGCGGATCACGGCTGGGCTGGTATCTCGTGACCGCCGAGGACCGGATGACTCCCCGAATAGCCCAGCACGCTATGCCTGAGCGTGCCGGAGCCACAGTCGACGAAAAGGTCGGCGAGTCACTCGGTGCAGGTGTCTTCAGCCAAACGCAGGAGCTGCCCTGGATCATCCAGGCGGATAACGGCTGACCCGTCATCTGGTACGTCGTCGTTAATCTGCGTGTTGGGGAAGGGGTCGCTGACGCAAGTCCGAGTTCTGCCAGCCACCCCTCGTAGACGAGCGGTTTTGCGACAGGGAGGTCCGGGTTGACACAGGACTACCGCAAGGACCCCGAGGCGATTGCCAAGCTCGACGGTCGGCAATACGCCGTGACCCAGGAGGCGGCCACCGAGCCCGCCTTCGACAACGATTTCTGGGACAAGTCGGAGGCCGGCATCTACGTCGACATCGTCTCGGGTGAACCCCTGTTCGCCTCGCTCAAGAAGTTCGACTCCGGCTGCGGCTGGCCGAGCTTCACCATCCCCCTCGAGCCGGCGAACGTGGTGGAGAAGATGGATTCGAGCCACGGCATGGTCCGCACCGAGGTGCGATCAAAGCACGGGGACAGCCACCTCGGCCACGTCTTCGACGACGGCCCGCCCGCAGAAGGTGGGCTGCGCTATTGCATCAACTCGGCCGCACTGCGCTTCGTGCCCTACGACCAGCTCGAGGCCCAGGGCTACGGGCAGTACAAGAAGCTCTTCGACGACGAAGAGCAAACAAAGAAGGAGGCTCGATGAGCGAGCGAACAGAAAAAGCGATCCTGGCCGGAGGCTGTTTTTGGGGTTTGCAGGACCTGATCCGCAAGCAGCCCGGCGTCATCTCGACACGCGTCGGTTACACCGGCGGTGACGTGCCCAATGCGACCTATCGCCACCACGAGGGCCATGCCGAGGCGATCGAGATCACCTTCGATCCGACCGAGACGTCTTATCGCGACCTGCTCGAATTCTTCTTCCAGATTCACGACCCGACGACGCTAAACCGGCAGGGCAACGACGTGGGCACGAGCTACCGCTCCGCGATCTTCTACCTCGATGACACGCAGCGCGCCATAGCGGAGGACACGATCGCCGACGTGGAGGCATCAGGGCTCTGGCCCGGCAAGGTCGTCACCGAGGTGAGTCCTGCCGGACCGTTCTGGGAAGCCGAGCCTGAGCACCAGGACTATCTCGAGCGCTATCCCGACGGCTACACCTGTCACTTCCCCCGGCCCGGCTGGGTGCTGCCCCACCGAAGCCACGTTGGCTGAGGTCGTCTGACCGGTAAGGGAGCGAGAACGTTGAACGCGGGCCGCGACTCCTCTTTGTCAACGAGGCCGACGACGCTCCAGATAACGCTGAGTCGCGACTTGGCTACCCTCGACGTGGGCTCGAGCTGCCGAAAGGCGTTCCCGTTCGTACGCCTCGAGGAGGTCTTGAACCTCGAGGTTGCGACCGTCCCCGAAGCTGGTCGATAGGGCCGCGACGTCGTAGAGGCCCTGACGGAACCCGCCACCCACCATCGGCGAGGCCGCGTGGGCTGCGTCTCCGGCGAGAGCGACCTGCTCGCGCACCATACGACGAGGCAAGAAGTGCACCACCGGTGTGCCAAAGATCAGACCGCGCTCCAGCGCGATTCCCACCGCCTCCCGCCAGGGGGTCGGCCACCGTTGCGTTGCCATTGCCCGCAGCTCCTCTCGAATCGACTCGGGTACCTCCTCAGCCAGCAGCGAACCGTGAATGGTCGTGCCTTCGAGCAGGCCGTGCTTTTCGAGAAGGTCGGATCGGGCGGGGTCGTACCAAACCAGATTGAGCCGACGCCGTCCGGGTCGGCTTGACCCATCGGAACCGGGCACCGGGTAAGTGACCAGACGGTAGGGACCCGAGTAGTACTCACGCGAAGGTTCGTGGGCAGGCAACGTCGGCGCTCCCGGAGGCAGAGCCTGCTCCTCGACCATCGCTCGCCAGAGCAGAACGCCGGCGTAGACGGCGTCGGGCTGCTCCGGCGAGACCCACCGGCGGGTGGTGCTTCGCGCACCGTCCGCGCCGATCACCAGGTCCGCGTCGAGGCGACGTCCGTCTTCTGCGGTGCGGACCCACCCGTCTCCGACCTCGACCACCTCGACGCCCCGTCGCACCTCCACGCCCGGGATGGCTCGCACCTTCGTCTCCAGCCATCGGGCGAGCAGCGACCAGGCCGTGGTCTCCCGGTCGATGCCACGACAGA
>DASPVS010000339.1:0-5868 GCA_035622235.1 Acidimicrobiales bacterium
TGCAATCGGGAGGCCCCAGACGACTCGGGCGCGACGCGAGGGCGACACACCCGCGTCGTTTCCCCCTGAAAGGGCGCCGGCCACGACGGTCTCGAGGGGGAGGGCTGACCACCGTTGCCGGACGCACTCACAGTTTCACTCGCATCGTCGTTCGAGACAACCAATCTGGCGATGAAATGAACGTCACGGCTCCGCGAACTGATCACGTCCTTCGCCTGATCGGTCACGACTTGAACAATTAGGTCTGCGGCGCCGTACTCAGGACACACTCCCCTGCCTCGAGCGTCCGTAGCCTGAGGACGGACACCCGGGGTGAGGGATGCGAAGGAGCCTGGGGCCGCCCCCGCCCGCCCCGGGCTCCTGTCGCGTCACTGCCAGCGACACAGGCACCGCGCAGCGTGGATTGCATTCGCTTCGTGCGGGTCTGTTCGTGGGGATGCGCAGTCACTGTTATCTGACCGGTCAGGTGTTCGGTTAGGGTCCGGGACACTGCGGAAAGTCCCTCCGAACCGAACGGAGGCGGACATGGTCGACGGGTTGCAGAGCGACAGGCGGGCCGCAATCCAAGCGGCGTGTCAGATTGCTCCCGAGTTCGTCGAACGCGCCCGCGAGGGCGACTCGCTTCGAACGATGCCGCCCGATCTCGCTTCGAAAGCGAAGAGGATGGGTCTCTTCCGACTGTGCCTGCCTCGTTCTCTGGGCGGAATGGAGTTGGATCCCACTACCGCGATCGAGGTAATCGAAATTGTCAGTCGGGCCGACGGATCAGCCGGGTGGACGGTTCTGATAGGGAACAGCACTGCCTTTTTCGCTTGGCTCGATCCCGCGGTCGCCAAGGAGATGATCGGCGGCGATCCTGACTTTTGCTCCACGGGGGTGTTTGCACCCATGGGCCAGGCATCGGCCGGCGACAGCGGAGAGTTCATGGTTTCAGGCAGGTGGCCCTTCAACAGTGGTTGCCCGCATTCGGAATGGTGTCAGGTAGGTGTATTCGTCATGGACGGCGATCGCCCCAGACTCAGGGACGAAGGCGTTCCCGATTGGCGGTTCGCGTTCCTCGATCGCAAATCCGTGGTCGTGGAAGACACCTGGGATGCGCTTGGCTTACGAGCGACGGGAAGTCACCACATCCAGGTCGCGAACCAGTGCGTTCCTGTTGAACACACGGCTGCACCACTGTTCGAGGCTGCGCGCCACGACGGGCCTCTTTGGAGGCTTCCGCTGTTTTCGCTCGCGACGATCCTCATGGCGGGGTTCCCACTGGGTGTCGCGAGGCGCGCCCTAGACGAGTTCACCGAGCTGGCCAAATCGAAGTTCCGGGGTAGTCCCACCGACACTGTTGCTAGCGACGGATTTGCCCAAGCGCAGCTGGCCCGGGCCGAAGCGGGTGTACAAGCGGCTAGGTCGTTCGTCTTCGACGTCGTAGGCGAAATCTGGGATGTTTGTCGCATTGGCGACGCTCCCGACATCGATCAGCGAGCCCGGCTGGTCCTTGCGGCGAATCAAGCCATGCGAGCCGGAGTGGAGGCTGTCGAGTGTCTTTTCCGCCTTGCCGGAGCCAGCGCGGTTTTCTCAGACGATCCGCTCCAACGGTGCTTCCGCGATCTCCACGCCGGCAACCAACACATCATTTTCAGCACCAACAGGGATAAGGCGTTCAGCAAATTGCGGTTCGGAATCGATCAACCCACTTATCTGATCTGACTCGATCTGTTGCAAAGGCTGTTGCACAAGGGCGCGATGACGGGCACGCGGCGGTTACGCGCTGATTGGTATCGCTGGGATCGGTCAGGGCAAGCGCCGCTCAGGCCCTGGTGGTAAGACCTCGTAGGCATCCCAAGCCTCTTTCATTCGCTCAATCGTGTCTCGGAACCGCGCGTCCCACTCTGGATCCCGCACCGTGGCTAGTGGGAGCTTCTCCTCGAGCAACGCCGTGAGCTTGAGAGATGCCTGGTGGACCTGGGCTATGAGGCTCGACGCATCTTCCGGGTTCGCCATTCGTTAAGTCTTCCAGCGATGGAACCTGTGAACGAATTCGCGAGCAGGCTCGTATCAACAACGCATCGAAGCATCTCTGTTGACGCTCAATCCTGAAGACTGCGAGACTGCCGTCTGTGGGGGGTGGGTGGGAGATCCCCGGGGGAGGAATGGACAATCTCGCTTTGAAGGGGCGAGTGCCGGCCGGTTCCAAATGGATCGACCGGTTTGGGGGAGCCGCTTGGGATCACGAAGCGGCATTCAATTCGAAAGGTGGATCATCAGTGAAATTGCGATTAGTCACGGTTCTCCTGGCCGGTGCAGCATTGGTACCTCTGACCGTGGCCGGCGTGGCTGGTGTGGCCAGTCCGGCCGGCGCAGTGTCGAAGCCGACGATCTCGTGCACCCTCTTGGGTACAGCGACGATCTCTCCAGGAGTTAGCAATACTCCGGCAATTCAGACGTTGACCGTCACGACGAGTTTGCCGAAGTGTACGAAGAGCAGCGTCTCGGGAATAACGAGCAGTTCGCCGTCGACCACTTCGTCCAAGGGAACGACACCCGAATCCTGCGCGGATCTTCTGAAAAAGAGCAAGCCCGTGACGACGAACAGCACGATCAACTGGAACAACGGCGACACGTCGACTGACACGTACAAGACCGTTCTCGACGCAGGGAGTGCAACCGTCAAGGGGACGATCACCGGCGGCGATGCATTCGCGGGAGGCAAGCTGAAGGCGAGTATCACCTACACGCCAGGCGCAGGTCAGAATTGCACGACCGTGCCTCTGACGAGCGCAACCCTCTCAGGCACCTTCGAGATCACCTGACGCTCGAGAGGACTTGAGGTTTCACCAACCGAGGGTGCGCGTCCGCGTTTGCGGCGCGCACCTTCGGTCTCTCATCTCGTCCGCGAAGACGGTGTAGCGAAGCAGACCCGCTTCTGTTACGACGCTTGATCAAACGTTGGTCATACGAGAGGGGCATTAATGCCGAGACGCCTCATGCGCAGATGCGCCCGGATTGCCGCCGTCGGCGGCGTCGGGATCGCTGCCTCGTTCGGCCTGGCCACTGCCGCCAGTGGAACGACGTCGCCTGCGCAGAACAACCTCATCATCGGCAGTGGGTCGTCCACCGCCTACGCCGTGATGAATTCCCTGGGAGACCTCTTCAACGGACTTCCGGGGTGCAATCTGATCGCCGAGGCGGGCACGACCCAGCAGCTGAACTTCAGCTGCACGCCCTCGTCCATCGGGCTTCCGCTCGGCGACGGCGAGAACTGGACCAACGACGTTGTGGCCGAGGAGCCGCCGCTCGGGTCGAGTAACGGCATCGAGCAGCTGGAGAACCAGGGTGCCCACACGCCGACCGGCGTGGACGTCGCCCCGGTTGACTTCGCACGCTCGTCGCGCGCGGCGTCCAGCAACGACCTGCAGGGCCTCAACTTCGTCGCGTTCGCCAAGGACGGTGTCTCCTTCTTCCACTTCACCGAGGTGAGCGGCAAGGCCACGCCCTCCAGCAACTGCACCGACCTGAGCGCCGCCACGCTCACAAGCATTTGGGGCGGGACGATCACGAACTGGGACCAGGTCAAGAACGTCAACAGCACGACCGCCTGCGGCACCAACGCACCGATCGACCCCTACGCGGCGCAGTCGGGATCGGGCACCGAGGCGACGTGGGCGAGCTTCGTCTGCGGGGTGGGAGTGTGCGACCAGAGCTACATCCTCTCGAAGGGCACGGCGTACTCGAGCACACACATCATCGCCGAGAACGAGGACAACTCGATCATCGCCAACGGTGATGAGGCGGACGCCATCTTCTACTTCTCGTACGGCCTGTACACGGTGTCCTGCAAGGTGGTCTGCGGCGGCGCGAGGCCTCCGGCACATTCGAAGACGGCGCTCGGCTCGATCAACGGCGTCGCGCCCTCCGCGACGACGATCCTCAACGGGACGTTCCCGGTGCCGCGCTTCATCTACAACGTGTACTCCAACGGCTCCAACTCGAACATCCCGGCATCGCCGGCAGCGACGCTCAACTTCGCGTCCGAGGTGGGCTTTATCTGCAAGCCGAACACCTTCACGGTGGACGGCAAGACCTCACCGATCCTCGACCCGAAGACGGGCGTCGCGGTCCGTACCGAAATCGACACGGCGATCACTGACAACGGTTTCTTCGTTCTCCCGTACGGCAATGAGGGCACGGTGCCACATCCGGCCAACCTCACCGGCACGCCATACGCGCAGTACGACCCCACTGGCCAGTCCTCGTACGACGGGTACTGCCTGGTCACGACCACCGACGGCAACTCGTCGAGCTAGCCGTTCGGACCACCCGCCGGTCAGGGTCTGGGATGCGGACCACGTCCTCGTGTTCGGCACCGTGATGATCGCCGCGGTCGCGATCGTGATCGCCGTGCCCATCTCGGTGGCGGCCGCCCTCTTCATCTCGGAACACGCACTCCGGCGCTTCAGCGTCGCGGCGCTACTGCTCGCGGGCACGGCGGTGCTCGCTGGCTGCAGCTCTTCGCCCAGCACGGCGAGCGGGACGACCCCATCGTCGACGAGCTCGACCGTCTTCACGCAAACGCTCCCGACACTGCCGGGCGCGATCGACATGTCGAACGGCCATCAGTACGTGGTGATCGACGGCAAGCACGTCGAGCTGCCAACCGAG
The DNA here is from genome assembly GCA_035622235.1 of Acidimicrobiales bacterium. Classification (GTDB taxonomy): domain Bacteria; phylum Actinomycetota; class Acidimicrobiia; order Acidimicrobiales; family UBA8190; genus DASPVS01. The sequence continues at coordinate 4,657 of DASPVS010000339.1, forward strand.
CGTGGCACGCGCGCCATCGACCAGACGGTCGACGACGGCGAGCAGATCATGGTCACGCCGAGCGGTTTCTGGCCCGAGCAGCTCTTCGCCGCACCGCACGAGACGGTCGTCTTCACCAACCTCACCGGCGAGCCGCAGACGATCACCTTCGAGTACTCGTCAATCCGCTCGAATGTCATCGCCCCGGCGGGCGGGACCTGGACGTGGGAGGCCGACGGTGTAATCAGTTACCGGTACAACAACGCCAAGGGCCAGTCCGGGATACTCGAGGTGAGCCCCGGCATCCCGTAGGAGCGATCCCGGTGCAGGCTACGGCTGTCCGGCTTGGCTGAGTGGCTGTCAGATCCTCGGACATCTTCGTGACGCGGAGATCGATGACCGCCACCACGCTCTTGTGAGCTACAGATCGGCGTCTTCGCCAGTCGCGGTTAAACGCCTGGTTGACGGTGAGTCGGCCTATAGGCGGGATTCTGTTCGCCCTTTAGGGGCGAGGTGACCATCCATCTATGCGGTCTACCAGGGGACTGTCCTCCTCGCGGAGGACGGACGGGCCGCCCGTGTCCCACACTTGACCTTGCTCCGGGTGGGGTTTACCGAGCCGGCCAGGTCACCCCGGCCGCTGGTGCGCTCTTACCGCACCTTTTCACCCTTGCCTGTTCGAGGAGCCCTCGTCATCGGCGGTCTTTTCTCTGTGGCACTTTCCTGCGGGTTCCCCCGACTGGCCGCTAGCCAGCACCCTGCCCTGCGGAGTCCCGACCTTCCTCAGTTCGATGCCTCAGAGAGGCCTCGGACCGCGGTCACCCGGCCGGCTCACCGTCGACACAATTGTGCCAGACCAATATCGTGTACCAGACCAATATCGCCGGAGTGCTCACCTTCTTCACCGAAGCGTCTCACCCCGTCGGTATGGTGTGCCTCATGGCCCGACAAGCCAAGGGATTTGCGGCACCTCAGCTGATCCCGGACACGCGTCCCGATGCGTTCAGCATTCGGGAGCTTTACGACTCGGTGGACGCCGCTCTGTCGCGCGCCTTCCCCAAAGGCGGCCAATTGTGGGTCCGCGGTGAGATCCAGAGCATCTCGGACCGCACCGGGCACTGCTACATGGACCTCGTCGATCCCGACGCCGGACGGGGTCGGGACGCGCCGGTGCTCAAGGTGAACTGTTGGGGTCGAACGTGGGGCCCGCTCAAGGCCACCCTGACCCGCCAG
>DASPVS010000340.1:0-11937 GCA_035622235.1 Acidimicrobiales bacterium
TGGCCACACCAAGTAGAACTGCTCCTCGACCCCGAGTGACCAGGTATGGAGGAACGGGCTGTTCGTGACGCTTGGCGCGAAGTAATTCTGAGAGGTCTGTGCAAACAGGATGTTAGAGACGTAGAGGCCGGCCGAGATCCCCTCCTTGCTGAGCTCCTGCATATCGAAGGGGGCGACGATGAGAGCACTGGCTATGAGCGTCGCCACAACCATCAGACCGAGACCCGGAACGAGGCGGCGGACTCGTCTGGCGTAAAAAGCGCCGAAACGTATCCGTCCCGACGTCTCCGCCTCTCTGACGAGATGTCCCGTGATCAGGTATCCGGACAGCACGAAGAAGACGTCCACCCCGATGAATCCACCAGAGATGCCGGGAACCTGCGCGTGGTATGCGACGATAAGAAGGATGGCGACGGCGCGAAGACCTTCGATTTCCGGTCGGAATCGGTCCGACCTCCGGCTCTTGTCGAGGACGGCCTCAGTTGTCTGTGTGCGTTGCGCCAGCGACACTCTCTGCTCCTGAGACCGACGACGCGGCTCGTTTCGGTGAGGCTCTGTAACTGCCAGGGGTACGGTAACCTTGTGGCCGAGCGCCATGGGCGCGTCGCAGGTCGGCCCGGGAGTCGGCGTCACAACGGGCGAAACGATGTACCGTGAGCAGCCAGGGCACATCGGCGCGAGCCATGCAGGCTAAACGGGTTCGCCTCCGGCTTCGGGATCCCCGGTCACAGGGAACGCGGATCGACCTCTTCGATGTCCTCGTCTTCGTTCTGTTCCTCTTTCTGTCCTTCTGGACGGTCATCGTGCTCGCCCGCCAGCAGGGTCCCGACCACATCTGGACAGGGACGAACGGCCTCTATCTCGGCGACCAGATGCAGTACCTGGGCTGGATCCGAACTTCCTCTAGCCACATCCTGATCGGGAACCCGTTCGAAGTCAGCGGCGGGGTGCGCGATTACCTGCATCCGGGCCTTGCCATCTCCGAACTTCTCGTCGTGCTCGGAGTCAGCCCATGGCTGTCGTACCTGCTGTGGACTCCAGTGTCCGCGGTCCTCTTGGCCCTCGCGGTCCGCGCCTACGTTCGCCGAATCATCCAGACCACAGCCGGCCGAAGGGCTGCCCTGGTCCTGGCGCTCTTCTACCTCTCTCCACTTGCATACCTCGCCAGCCTCACTCATTGGGCCCAAGGGTTCTTCTTCCAGTCCTACGGCGTCGAGATGTGGCCGGTCAACTACCTCTGGGGCTACCCGTTCACCGCATTGACCGTCGCCCTCCTCATCGCCTGCCTCCTGCAGTACGAGCGTGCACGGCGAGAGCCGCACCTTCGTCCGGCAGCACCTTTACTGGCTTTCTTCTGCGCCTGGTTGCAACCATGGCAGGGTGCAACGCTCATCCTGATCCTGGTCGGATGCGAGCTCTACAGCTTCGTTGCCCAGAAAGAGCGATTGTGCTTTCGGTTGCTCATCGTCACCACGCTCTCGACCGCGCTGCCTCTTTGTTACTACTTCCTCCTGGGTCGGTTCGATCCCACCTGGCGCCTCTCCGGCCAGGTCAACCAGTAATCGGTTCTGCCATTCGGAGACCTCTTCCTCGCCATCTCGCCGTTGCTGTTGATGGCGACCCTCGCATATGCGAGGGCGCCCCGATCGTTCTCGGACATCACCGCTCGGCTATGGCCCGCCTGCGCACTCATCGTGCTCTTCGCCATCTATTTCACCCACATCGGGACCTTCCCGAAGCACTCGCTGCAAGGAATCGGTATCCCTCTGTCGGTCCTTGCCGTCAGTGGTGCGGCCACGATCTACCGCCTCGTACCGTCATGGCGGTCGATCGCCGTGGGATCCGTGATCGTGGTGGTGTTGGTCGCCATTCCTGTCACCCATCAACTGGACCAGACCCGTACGCTCGGCTCGCCGACCATCTTCGGATCCGAGCCCTACTTCATCAGGGCCTCGGAGCAGGACGCTCTCAATTACCTCGCAAGGTCGCCGGTTCGAGGGGCCGTTCTCTCGACCGTCTACCTGGGACAGATCGTTCCCGCCGAAACGGGACGCAACACGTGGTTGGGGATTGCCTCGTGGACACCGGCTTTCTCCCGTCGAGTTACTCTCGCCGACCAACTGTTCTCGGGTCAGATGAGTGCCAGTCGCTCGACCACGCTCGTCCGCTCGTCTGGAGTCCGCTTCCTCCTCGCCGACTGCGAACATCCTCGCAACTTGTCCGTCGCTCTGCGAACGATCGTCCAGTCAAGGCTCCATTTCGGATGTGCGACGGTTTACGTCTTGGCGCGGCATTGAGGACGGGCTTCAATGAGTCCGAATTGACCATGCGGCACTCGGCGAGCATCCGTGACCGCAAACGCGGCGCGTCAGGGCGTGGTGATCGGAGACGTTGGAGCCGACTGAGTCGGCGCCGACATTCGGACGCGAATGATCGCCTTGAGGACGCTCCACCCCACCCGAGGTGTGAGCTTCTTTCCCTCGTCGACCGACCGTGGCCGGTAGGTCACCGGAAGCTCCTCGATCGCATGACCGTCTCGGAGCAATCGACAGGTGATCTCGGCATCGAAGTCGAACCCGTTACATTCGAGATCAAGGCGTTGTGCCAACTGGGATGGCAGCACCTTGTAGCACGTGAGAATGTCCGTCAATCGACAGAAGAACATCACGTTGGTGAACCACGTTAAGATCTTGTTGCCGAGATAGTTGACGAATGGCGCGCCTTGGCGCCCCCGTCCCTTGAACCTCGACCCCAAGACTGCAGCAGCAGTCCCGTCGAGAATCGGGGCCATCAGCATGGGGATCTGGCCTGGGTCAAGTTCGAGATCTGCGTCTTGGATGACCACGATGTCACCCGTCGCTCGAGCGAACCCGGATCGAACGGCATACCCCTTTCCGCGCGCTTCGTCCTCCAGAACGAGAACCAGCTCCGGCCAGAAGTCCAGCTCCTGCAGCACGTCTCGGGTTCCATCGGTCGACGCACCGTCGACGACGATGATCTCGGCTGGCATGCCAAAGTCGACCGACCGAACCCGGTGGAGGAGAGTCCCGATCGTGTTTTGCTCGTTGCGGACGGGCACAACGATCGACAGCTTTGAGAATTCCGGGTTCACGAAGTGAGCACCCCTGCGATCTTGGCTGCATCCTCGAGTTGCGCCATTCCATCGATCGCCAGCCATGTGCCCTCAAACGGATGGGAGACGACGCGGAGGCCCTTGGCAACAGCTGCGTTCAGCAGTTGCGGCATTTCGAAGGCACGGGCATCGGGCACGAGATCGAGAACCGACCAGCGGAACACATAGATACCGGCATTGACGATGTCGGTGACGGCAGGCTTCTCGACGATGCCAGTGATCCGCTCACCGTCCAGCTGCAGCACACCGAACGGGTGACGGAGCTGATACTCCCGTGTGACCACGGTGATGTCCTGTCCCCCCGCCTCGTGAGCCTCTACAAGGTCCGCCATGTCGATTTCCGTGAGAAGGTCCCCGTTCATCACCAGCAACGAATCGGTCGAGCTCATCTGGTCTTCGAACTGCGCTCGCACAAGCGCAAGGGGTCCAGCGGTCCCGAGCGCCTCGTGCTCCCGTGTGTATTCGATGCGCACTCCGAGCTGTGAGCCATCGCGAAAATACGTCTCGATCAGCTCGGCTCGGTAGCCCACCGCGATCACCAGGTCACGAAAGCCGAAGGCTCGCAGTCGGATGATGATCTCCTCGAGGATCGGGTGCTCTCCAACAGGAAGAAGTGGCTTTGGGATCGTGTAGGTCAAGGGGCGTAAGCGAACCCCGAGCCCGCCAGCCAGCAGGACGGTCTTCATATGCCGTACTCGCTCGGTCTGTACTCGTCGAGATGAGCTTGAATCCAGGTAGCGGTCCGTTGCAGTCCTTCCTCGAGCGACACCCGAGCCTGCCAGTCCGCCAGCTTCAAGGCCTTCGATGGATCCGAGAGCAGGCGGGACACCTCGCTCTTCTCGGGCCGGATTCGCTTGTCTTCGACCACGATCTCGATCGGATGTCCCACGATGTGCTCCACCTTGGCCACGACGTCGCGCACGCTGACAGACTTGCCGGATCCGAGGTTGACGACTTCGCCGATCGTGCCCGCGGACGCGGCCAGGGCCACGAACCCTTCTGCCGTATCGTCCACGAACGTGAAATCCCGGAACGTGTCGAGGGTCCCAAGACGGCAGACTCCGCCGGTCAGAGCCTGCGTGATGATGGTCGGGATCACGGCGCGGGCGGATTGGCGGGGTCCGTACGTGTTGAACGGACGAACGATGGTGATGGGCAGTTCGAAGGCGCGAGAGAAGCTCACACCCAGCGCATCGGCGGCGATCTTCGTCGCGCTGTAGGGCGACTGCGCTTGGAGCGGGTGGTCCTCGTCAATCGGAACTCGCAATGCGGAGCCGTAGACCTCGCTGGTCGAGGTGAGAACCAGCCGCTCGAGGTTGGTGCCCTCCTTGGCCGCGAGCAGGACGTTGGCCGTCCCCATGACGTTGGTATCGATGACCTCTTGGGGGTGCTCGTATGAATAGGGAATCCCGATCAGCGCGGCGAGATGAAAGATGAAATGGGCACCGGTCGTGAGCTCGCTGATCGCCTGAATATCTCGAACGTCTCCGAACGTGACCGTCACATCTCCGAGCACCGACTCGGGCAAATCGTCCAGGCAACCTCGCTCCGATCGGGATGTGTAACGGACAAGCGCCCGGACGTCCGCGCCTTCGGCGACGAGGTGCTCCACGAGCGTGCTCCCGATGAAGCCGCCCGCACCGGTCACGACGACCGTCTTGCCCTCGAATCGCACGCTCACCCCTCCTCGAGGCTTCGAACGAGCCAAGCCCCTGGTCAATAGTAGTGGGTCGTCGTTCAGAGCGTGTAGTCGTGAACGAAGATCTTGCCCACGAGCCATAGGAGCATGAGGAGGCTTCCCGCAGCGATCCATACCGTGGCGCGTCGACCCGACCGTGATTGGCGGAGCGCGCCGATCGTGACCAACGGGACCGGCACGAACGGGTAGAAATAGCGGCCCTGCACGTTCACCTCGGGCAACCCGGCCGGCGTCCCGTAGATGAACAGAGTGGTTGTCACCAGGAGAACTCCCACCGCAGCCAGGACCACGGGCAGATAGATGAGGGCTCTCGGACCCGGCACCAATCGGCGTCGGCCGAATTGGAGAAAGTACGCGGAGAAGAGTGTGAGCGATCCGAGGACGATGAGACCGGGGGGAGCGTAGATGCTGTCGGCGAGAGCTGGGCGCGTGTACCCGATCGAGAAGAAAAAACCTGGCAACCACCGCGCCTCTCCGGAGGCGAAGAAGAACGTCCGGAGTAGGTCGCCGAGATAGCCGAGGGGATGATGGACGATGAATTGGGTCTGTGCGTGAGGTCGCAAGTCGTAGAGGGGAACCGGAGCGCCCTCGACGTGGCGGACCGCGAGATACCACAGAGCCGCGCAGGCGAGCACGATGCCGACGGCGACCGCCTTCACGACCAACGGACGCGACCACGAGCCCAGCGCGACATTCGGAACCAGGAAGACCAGGAATGCCAAGATGGCGTAGGTCGGCTTTCCGAGAGCAACGACGAGAAGCGACAAGACGAGAAGAAGAACGGCCCGTCGGTCCTCGCGGGCCGCACGCCAGCAACGCAGAGTGAGCGCCACGCTCAAAGCGGCGAAGGCAATCGTGATCGGGTCGGCAGAGTACGAAGAGGCCAGCAGCAGGCTCGTCGGCAGCAATCCCAGGACGAAGAGAACGTGCCGTCCACAGGGAGCGATTCGGATTGCCAGGTAGAAGACTCCGATGTACGCGGCCAGCGTCAACAGGCGTCCGGCGAAGAAGATCACCGGCAGCGGTGCATGGACCGCCACCAGGGGCACCACTCCCACGAGAGCTGGGACATATGGGACCGGGCTGTAGACCGCAGATCCGGGGAAGGGGGTGAACCGCCCGACGCCACAATTTGCGGGCGTGTGCCAATACTGGCTGACGGAGAACGCACCTCGCTGGGCCGCCTTCGTGGCGAATTCCTGGAAGTAATTCAGCACGCAGAGCGGAACGGAACCCCCGTACGTCCCATGGCTGTGGGTCGCCACGAGGGCCCCGTGTGCGAGCGTCCACACCCGGTAGAAGTGGAGGCTTTCGTCCAGTCCCTGACCGGGGGGCTGTGCGAACACCAGGAACACGCCGACCGGGAGGGCGAAGGCGAGGAACATCCGGGGCAGCGGGTAGCCCTCGACCCGTGCCGACACTCTGGCTGCCGCTGCAACAAGTTGCCCCCAGTTCGACGTCCTGGTCCTCACCGAATTCATCAGGTTCGATCTTGTTCTGGCCATTGGTCGCGGCAAGCGAAGCGCCGGCAGGCGCTCGGCGGAGCGTGTGAGACTAGATCGTCATCTCGATGCCGACAACGAGGTTGAGGTCGACTGCCGGTATCCGCAAGGGGTAGAAGGTGCGGCGGACGGTTCGGAAGCGGACACCGAGCTCGGCCAGCACCTCCTTGGCGGTATTGCAGTGCTCGTACTGGATCATGACCTCGTACGGCACGTCGTAACGCCGCTCGAACATGCGTTTGGTCGTGAGGGACCGCCCGAGGGAATAGAGGTGCCCGCCCTCGCACGGGATGACCACGCCGAAGATGCCACCGGGCCGAAGCACCCTGGCCACCTCGTCGAGCGCGGCCGGCAGGTTGTAGAGGTGCTCGAGGATGTGGATGGCGAGCACCCGGTCGAACCAGTCGTCGTCCCACGGAAGCCGCTGCTCACAGTCGGCCACGACCACTGACAACCCCTCCCGCCGAGGGATCTGTGATGCCAGTTCCTCGGACGCTTCGAGCGCGACGTACTCCCCGCTCGGTTCGAATCCGACGTGGCTGCCCGTTCCCGCGCCGATCTCGAGGGTCCGAAGCGTGGCCGATGCCGAGCGAGCAGGAAAGGAGTGGTCGAACTTGTTGACCGACGCGAACCGAGAATCCTTGAGCGTCGTCAGGAACACCTCCACCCAGTCGTCGACGACGGCCTGCTCTTCGGCTGTCAGGACCGGGCGTGATTTCGGCCAGGTCATGGCGTGGATGAGCGGTCCGCGTGGGGAAGCGGTGCCAGGGCACCACCTCGGCCGATCAGCGACTCCATGTCGCGCCATCCTTCGAGGGAACCGATCTCGTAGAAGCGGGCGGTGACCTCCATCCCGGCAAGTCGATCTTCCCGGCTGAGGGCCCCGTAGACAGCGGCAAGATCCATGACAGTGCTGGTCGGGATGCGCTGGATGACGGCGTCCCGACTCCAGACCGCGAGTCCGTAGTCCACCCACTGCATCTCGGGCGGTGGAGGAGCCAGGCCCTTCTCGTAGCGGATCACCATTCCGTGGTCGAGCACGGCGTTGGGCGTCTCCAGGTGACCCGGATCCCGGTAGACGGTCATGAGCACGGGAGTCGACCGCTGGCGGTACTCCGTGCCGACCTCCCCGAACCTCACGGGCAGGTACGAGTCCCCGTAGACCAGGAAGAACGTCCCATCGAGCTTGCCCTCGTCGAGAGCCCGCCGGAGTGCCCCCCCCGTCCCGAGCGGGACATCGCCGTCGTCGACGTAGTCGACTGCGAGGTCGAAGCATCCGCCGTCACCGACATGGGCCCGAACGAGTTCTGCGCCGTACCCGACGCTGAGAACGACCCGTTCGACGCCCTCAGCCGCGAGCCAGGCGAGCTGCCAGTCGATGAAGGGATGACCGGCCACCGGAATGAGGCATTTCGGCCGAGTGTCCGTGAACGGGCGCATCCTGGTTCCGCGGCCACCGGCCAGCACGACACATTGCATCAGTCACGGACCAGGACCGACGTCCCGTCGTGGTCGAACTGGAATCGAACTTCGCTCAGCCCCTCTCGGACCATCGCTTCGCGAAGCCGGTCTGTGTCCTTTGCGTAGAACAGCAGAAAGCCGCCCGAGCCGGCACCGACGAGCTTTCCACCGAGCGCCCCGTTCTCCAGCCCGATTCCGTAATAGCGGTCGATGGCGTCGTTCGACATCTCCGACGATCGCAGCCGCTTGCGTTCCCAGTGCTCGTTCATGAGAGCTGCGAATCGGTACGTGTCGCCCTGCACCAGAGCCTCACGGCTCTCGAGACCGATCGACTTCACGACGTGGAGGTTGTTGACGATCTCGGGATCACCGGCGCTCGACCGGGTTCGCTGCTCTGCGAGGATCCGATCGGCGGCACGGGAGTAGCCGGTGAAGAACAGGCACAGGTGCCCTTGGAGGTCGTCCAGAGTTTCGCCCGACACTCCGAGCGGCTCGACCGAGACCGTGCCGTCGGGCGCGAACTCGAGGCACTCGAGGCCCCCGTAGGCGGCGGCGTACTGGTCCTGCTTGCCCACCGGACGCCCGAGGACGTCCATCTCGATGCGACATGCCTCGGACGCGATGTGGTCGACGGTCATGCTCTGGTGCCGGTGGGCATAGATGGCCCGGAGGAGGCCGACCGTGAAGGTGCCTGAGGAGCCGAGACCCGTCCCCGCCGGGATGTCGGCGACGCTCACCAGCTCGATCGAAGGCCCGATCGGATGCAGACGGAGCGCCTCCCTGATGATGGGGTGTTCGATGTCCTCGATCTTCTGGACGCGCTCGAGGGCCGAGTACTTCAAGAAGTAGTCGTCGGTGAACGTCCTGTTGATGGAGATGTACACGTACCGGTTGATCGCCGCAGACAGGACGAAGCCGCCGAACCGCTCGTAGTACGAGGGGAGATCCGTCCCACCCCCGCCGAGGGTGATGCGCAGGGGGGTCCGGGTGATGATCACGGTGCGGACGACCGGTTCGCCACGGCGATCAACTGCCAGCCGAAAGGACACGACCGGAGGGTGTGTCCGAACGTCCAGCCGAAGAACCGCAGGGTGGCGCCCGCTGCACCTCGGTGGATGTCGGATTCATCCGTGTCCTTGATGAGCCGCTTCCCGCGAAGGAGGACGACGAGGCGGTAGAGGTTGAAGAACGGGAACCCGGCCCGCTCCACCTCGACGTCACAGAAGCCGCTGTCGTTCAACAATTGCCGGAGGCGCCGGGCACGGAAGTGGCGCCGATGACCGATGTGGTGGTCGAAGGCCGACCGCGGGCCGCCCGGAACGGTCACCACGAGCCGGCCACCGGGTTCCAGATACTCCGCGAGGTTGCGCAGCGCGAGTCCAGGATCGTCGAGGTGCTCGAGGACCTCGGAACAGACCGCCACCGAGGCGCGCCCGCGGTCGTCCTTGCTGATGTCACCGGCGACCATGAGGTCTCGCTGCTCGAATCTGATGGAGAGGCCGCGCATCCGTGCGGAGATCCGTCCACGCTCGACGCCTTCCGCGCTGGCGTCGACACCTCGAACGTCAGCCCGCGGGAACCTCTCCGCGAGGTGCAGGGTGTACTCACCCTGTCCGCATCCGGCTTCGAGAAGCACGGCTCCGTCGCGGACCTCACCCAGTCGCTCGTCGATGAGTCGACCGCGCCAGACAGTGGCCGGATTGCCTGACACCGCGTCGCCGAACGCGCTCCAATGACGATTCCAATCGTCGCTGGAAACGTGTGGGGTGCGTTCGGTGACGTCTCTCTGACTCACAGAACGTAGCCCGCATCGAGTGCGTCGCGGTAGAACATCCGAACCGTATCGAGTGAGACGTCCTCCAGACTGCGGCCAATGCCGTCGAGCTTCGGCAGAAGATCGTGGGTGACCGTGATGATGTGACACCCGATCTGGTCGGCCTGACAGACGTTCAGGATTTCACGCGGGCTCGCCCAAAGAAGCTCCAACTGCGGATGCGGCCGAAGAATTTCGAGCGCTTCGTCCATGATTGGAACCGGATCACGTCCCGTGTCGGCGATCCGCCCGGCGAACACCGAAACGATCGATGCCCGACTGGCTTCCAGCGCCTCGGCGGCCGTGCGGACCTGATCGAGCGCAAGGATGCCGGTGACGTTGAGCTGGATCCCGTCTGCGGCAAGATCCTTGACCACCGCGGCAGAGCTGTGTCCGCTGGTGTCCGTCACCGGGATCTTCACGTAGACGTTGCCGCCCCATCTTGCGATCCTGTGAGCCTGCTCTCGCATCTCGTCGAAATCGTCGGAAAGAACCTCGAACGATACGGGTCGCCCTCCGACGTGGTCGAGCACCTTGTGGGCAAACCCCTCGTAGTCATCCACCCCCGCACGGCGCATGAGCGTCGGATTGGTGGTGAACCCCTCGATACGAGGGTCTGCAGCCAGCTCGAGAATGCCGTTCAGGTCAGCCCCGTCGGCGAAGATCTTGACCTTGTGCCCCCTGGTCACGACCATCACCCCCCTCCGAAACCCATATTCTCGATCCATTTCACCGCTTCGGCAAGACTCCCGACCACGGCGTCAGCCCTCGTCGGGGGCCTTTCGGAGTACCCCCGGTCGATGTGGACGGTCCGGCACCCCGCCCGCTGCCCAGCCTCGGCATCCCGCCAGCGGTCTCCCACGACCACGCAGGCACTGAGGTCGAGCCCGAAGTCCTCGGTCGCCCGGACCAGCATTCCGGGCGCCGGCTTCCGGCAGGAGCAGCGGTCGACATCGTCGTGCGTGCACACGTAGATGGCGTCCAAGTCCAACCGGCTGCTCAGGAGATCGTGCATCGACGTGACGACCCGAGCGGTGACCGTTCCCCGGGCGACATCGGGTTGGTTGGTCACCACGACCAGGCGGTAGCCGAGCGCTCGGAGCTCGTCGCAGGCCGCCGGCGCCTCGGGGTAGATCTCGAACTCCTCGAGGGACCGGGGTGCAACGGGCTTCCCGTCGACCACGACGGGACGGACGAGCACTCCGTCGCGGTCGAGAAACACCGCCCTCCGATCTGGCCCGCTCGGCTTCACGCAGACGTCGCCGGTGTGGGCTTCTCAGCCAGCATCGCCTCCATCGAGGCTCGCAACGACAGGAGGGAGCCCATGGAGTTGGACCAACCCAGGGCCCTGATCCGATCGGTCGACAGACGGACAACGGGTACATCACCCTTCCAGCCTCGATCCCCGTCGCTGAACTCGATGGACGTTTCCAATGGGTCGAGGCCCATGACCTCCGTCGCCAGGTCCGCGATCTCGGCAACAGTGACGTAGTCTCCCGTCGCGACGTTGTAGGTGGCCAGGGGTCGCGGAGCGCAATCAGCTGCCAGGAAGACGGCCTCGATGACGTCCGAGACATGGATGTACGACTTGCTCTGGGTTCCGTTCCCGAGGACGACCAGCCGGCGAGGGTCCTCTCGCAATCGACGAAGGAAGTCGAAGCCGACACCGTGGGTCTGGCGCGGCCCGACGACGTTGCCGAAGCGGAAGACCACTCCGGTCATGCCGAACATGTGGCAGTAGGCGGAGATCAGGCTCTCGCCGGCCAACTTGCTGGCGCCGTAGGTCGAGACGGGTAGCAGCGGTCCATGGTCCTCCTCGATCTCGAGCTCACCCAGGTCCCCGTAGACACCGCTCCCCGACGCATAGAGGATCCGTTCGACGTCCGCCGTGCGCATCGCCTCGAGAACGCACTGCGTGAGCAGTGTCCCGGCGTCGAAGTCGATCGCCGGCTCGGTCGCCGCCCGAGCGATGTCGGGGTTCGACGCCAGGTGGACCACGGTCCGACACTGCCGCATGGCACGGATCAGGGAATCGGGGTCCCTGACCTCTCCCTTGACGACCTCGAGCCGTTCGTCTCCCGCATGATGTGCAAGGTGCCACTCGCGCCCGGACGAGAAGTTGTCCACGACCACGACTCGCTCGCAGTTCTCCCACGAAAGGAGCGCGTCCACGATATGGCTTCCGATGAAACCGGCGCCGCCGACGACGCACACTCGACGGAGAGGAACGGGCGCGGAGGCGTTCACGAGATCGACTCCCATTTGCCGCGGCTCTTCGCCAACCGTGGGTGTGACACCAGCAGGTGCCACAGAACGGCACAGAGCCCCT
>DASPVS010000341.1:0-2038 GCA_035622235.1 Acidimicrobiales bacterium
CGTTGAAACTCCGAACGGGAGGACGCTCGCGGCGCGACGTGGGGGCTGGGTCCCTCGCTCGGGTGATCGCAGACCACCGACGAGAGAAACATCGTCGTGCCTAACACTCAGCCCACCGACGCTCGAAGTGGCACCTGTGGAAGCTACCTCGCTGTGCGCCAGGACAAGCCTGGTCGAAGAGGAGGCCAATGATGTAGCCGGCCGAAACTTCGGACTGCAACCCGGGGTGAGAATCCCACCGGCGACGATGAAGACCGCCACGCCGGAAGCGAGTCTTGCGAGATCGTAAAGATGACCACGGGTGACCGTGATCTCGAAGCGTAGACAGCGAGCGTGCAGGCCGCGCGATCGGGTCCCGAAATAGCTAACGTCGTGAGTGCCGAGGCCACAGTGAGGGTCGAAGGCGACAGATGCGACGCAGCGCGACCGGTACGGCCGAGCGCCGCGGTCTTGGGCGCATCACTCACCGGGATCGAAGAACGCGGCATGTCCGCAAGGGTTGCCCAGGAACCTGGGATGGAGTCTCGACGCTCTGCGGAAGGCAGAACGAGGCGGTAAGGGACACCGAGCCGATCGGGCGTCGAGAGGTCGGAGCGCGCAGTACGAGCGATGACGTGGGGGAACCCGCTCCAGGGGACCCTGCCGAGCAAAGGAGCGCGCCGATGGACAGAATCGTTGGAGGGAAAGATGACCGAGACTCAGAGCTCGCAGGACGTCTCAACCAAGCTCGAACGAATAGCGAAACTGGCGAAGTCAAAACCCGGGACCAGCCTGTTGACGCTGGCCCACCACATCGACGTGGACTGGTTACGCGAGGCCTATCGCCGCACACGGAAAGATGGCGCACGAGGTGTCGACGGACAGAGCGCGAAACAGTACGCGGCGCAGCTGGACATGAACCTCCAGTCGCTCCTCGATCGCGCGAAGTCCGGCAGCTATCGAGCGCCACCGGTGCGGCGAGTACACATCCCGAAGGGTGATGGGACGGAGAGCCGGCCCATCGGGATTCCAACCTTTGAGGACAAGGTTCTCCAGCGCGCGGTCGCGATGGTGATCGGCGAAGTCTACGAGCAGGAGTTTCATGACTTCTCGTATGGCTTTCGGCCCGGTCGCTCCGCGCATCAGGCGGTGGAAGCGATCCAGAAAGCGGCGTGGCGGATGTGCGGTGGGTGGCTCGTCGAGGTCGATATCAAGAAGTTCTTCGACACCGTCGACCACGCATTTCTGCGGGACATACTTCGCCAACGGATAGGTGACGGCGTGTTGCTGCGCCTGATCGGAAAGTGGTTGAACGCCGGGGTCGTCGAGGGGCTCGTGCTCTCGTATCCCGACGAAGGAACGCCTCAAGGCGGGGTGATCTCACCTCTGCTCGCTAACATCTACTTGCACACCGTCCTCGACGGGTGGTTCGTGCGGGACGTCCAGCCAGCGCTTGCGCGCAAGGCCGAGATGGTTCGCTACGCGGACGACTTCGTCGTGCTTTTCGAGAGCAAGCACGATGCCGAGCGGTTCCTTGCGGTCCTACCGAAGCGATTCGGAAAATACGGCCTGACGCTGCATCCCGACAAGACCCGGATGGTCTCGTTCCGGCGGCCCGATCGCGTCGACAATGACGACGACGGCCCCGGGACGTTCGACTTCCTCGGGTTCACCCACTATTGGGCAGTCTCCCGCAACGGAAACTGGTGCGTGAAGCAACGAACGGCCAAGGATCGTCTCACCCGTGCGCTACACCGACTTCGCGACTGGTGTCGCTGGAACCGACACCGGCCGCTGAAGGAGCAGCACCGCAAGCTGAAGCAGAAGCTGAATGGGCACTACGCCTACTACGGGATCACGTCGAACTTCGACCGACTCGCCGGCTTCTACTACTTGGCTCGTCGCGCGTGGCACGCGGCGCTCACGCGTCGCTCGCAACGTCGACTGTCATGGGCGACGATGCTCAAGCTGCTGGAGCGATTTCCGCTTCCGGCACCGCGCATCGTCCACCGTTACGGCACCTAGCAAACCTGTTCGTCGAAGAGCCGGATGCGGGAAT
>DASPVS010000342.1:0-2090 GCA_035622235.1 Acidimicrobiales bacterium
CAGACCGGTGGGACCGGCCTCGGTCTTTCGATCGTCCGACATGTCGCTTCGAACCATGGTGGTCGGGTGGAGGTGGACTCGCGCGAAGGCGAAGGGTCCGCGTTCCGCCTGATCCTTCCGCTCCAGCCGGAGGTGCTCTGACGTTGTGCGTCGGATCGGGCGCGCAAGTGGTGCTGCTCTGACGATGCCGAACGCTGCCAAGCAGCCTCGGGTCGTCGCGAGGGCAATCCGCTCTGCCCAGGCCGTCCAAGTCGTCGACGACTCACCAGAAGACCGCAGCTCGCTCACCGTCCTATTGGCCGAAGACGAGGAAGGTTTCGTCGACGCGCTGGTGGTCGGGCTGAGTCGCGAGGGCTTCGAGGTGACGGTCGCCCGAGACGGTACTGAGGCGTTGGCGCTGTTTGACCAGTTGACGCCTGACCTCGTCCTTCTTGACATCATGCTGCCGAAGCTGTCGGGGATCGATGTCTGCCGGGCGATCCGGGCACAGTCATCGGTTCCGATCATCATGGTCACGGCAAAGGGGACCGAGATCGACACCGTCGTAGGCCTCGAGGTAGGCGCAGACGACTACGTGACAAAGCCATACCGGCTGCGCGAGCTCGTGGCGCGGATGCGAGCAGTCATGAGAAGGGCGCCGCTCGAACCGGTCTCACCTGTAAACGTGGCGGAAGCCCGTGAACCGGGATACGTCCTCGAGGTAGGAGACGTACGCGTCGATCCTGACAGGCATCGTGTGTTCGTCCGCGACGAGGAGGTCCATCTCCGTCGGAAGGAATTCGAACTCCTGCTCCTTCTCGTCGCGAACGCGGGACGCGTGCTCACGCGCGACACGCTCATCGACCGCGTTTGGGGAACCGACTACGTCGGTGACACCAAAACGCTCGACGTGCACATCAAACGCCTTCGAACGCACGTCGAACAAAATCCGTCCACCCCGATGAGCATCACGACCGTGCGCGGGGTGGGATACCGCTTCGAGATCCCGAAGGACGTTTGAACCGGTTCGATCAGATCGGTTCCGGTTCGGCTGAGGCTCAGGGCGCGGGGATTACGACGCCGTCGCCAAGATAGGGAGCGAGCACTTTCGGCAACTCGACGCTCCCGTCCTCGCGTCGACCGCACTCCACCAGTGCGGCCCAGATCCGGCTCCACGCGAGTGCAGAACCGTTGAGGGTATGTACGAGCTCGGGCGCACCCCCACCTACGGGTCGGTACCGGACGTTCGCTCGCCGAGCTTGATAGTCGCGGAACCAGCTCACCGAGGACACCTCGAGCCACATGTCGCACCCGGGGGAATAGACCTCGAGATCGAACGTGCGCGCCGAGGAGTTACCGAGGTCGCCCGTGCAGAGATCGAGGACGCGGTACTCGAGGTCGAGTGCCTTCAAGAGATCTTCCACCCGCCTCACCATGTCGGTATGCACCTCACCTGCCTGCGGCGCGGTCGAGTACGCGAACAGTTCGACCTTGTCGAACTCGTGGACGCGCAACAAACCTCGGGTGTCACGGCCGGCTGCGCCCGCTTCCCGGCGGAAACAGGGTGTCGCGGCCGTCAACCGCATTGGGAGCTTTGATTCTTCGAGGATCTCCCCGCGACACAAAGACGTGAGTGGCACCTCGGCCGTAGGGATCGCCCAGAGGTCGTCGCGCTCCATGTGGTACGCGTCGTCCGCGAACTTTGGAAGATGACCGGTCGACGTCATCGTCTCGGAACGGACGAACGTCGGCGGTCTCACCTCCTCGAAGCTGTCGGAGTGTTGGTCGATCGCGAACGCGGTGAGAGAGCGGATCAAACGCGCCCCAGCGCCACGGAAGAGAGCGAACATCGATCCGGCGAGCTTCGCCCCCGCCTCTAGATCGAGAAGGCCGAGTGCCTCTCCCACCTCCCAATGCGGTACTCGTTGGTGAGCCGCATAGACGCGAGGCTCGTCGGGCCACCGGCGGACGACGACGTTGTCCTCGGGTCCGGCTCCGTCCGGTGCCGCTTCGTCGGGGATGTTCGGCAACCAAAGGAGGCGCTCGCGCACCTCTAGCTGCGCCGCTTCGGCGTCGGCGTCCAGTGCCTTCTCACGATCGCCGAGCTCCCG
>DASPVS010000343.1:0-4017 GCA_035622235.1 Acidimicrobiales bacterium
TACGAGAACAAAGTTCGGTCCCCGGCGCTGCTGCGCCTACTTCGGCAATCGACTCGGCGGCTTCGTCCGGGCTCGTCTTGTCTCCGGTGGTGCGCCGACTGCTCGACGAGAACTCGATCGACGTTTCGGAGGTCGAGGGAACGGGTGTCGGGGGTCGAATCACCCGCGCGGACGTGCTCGCAGTGATCGACGCGCGTCGCTCCGGCGGTGCTCCGGCATCCGCCGGCGTCACGACCCCTCTCGCCCGAACGACGGGCGTCGCTCCTCAACCGGGCCCGACCCCTCAACCGGGCGTCGCTCCTCAACCGGGCCCGACCCCTCAACCCGGTGCTTTGTCAGCTCGGCCTGGTGTTCCCACGGCCGGTCAGATTTCGAGCACGTCCGAGGGTGCTTCCGCTCTCGCCGGCACCGACGAGGTCGTTCCCTTCACGAACATCCGCAGGCGTACCGCCGAGCACATGGTCCGTTCCAAGGCGACGTCCGCGCACACGCTCGTGGTCAAAGAGGCTGATTTCGAGGCGATCGAGCATGTTCGTCGCTCTCTCGGACAGAGGTTCAAAGAGGAGGAGGGTTTTTCGCTTACATATCTTCCCTTTGTCGCCCGGGCCACCATCGAGGCATTGCGTGATTTCCCGCAGTTGAACTCGTCTGTCGGTGACGACTCTCTCGTGGTGCACCATCAGATCAACTTGGGCATCGCGGTCGACTTGGACCGTCAAGGTCTCATCGTCCCCGTCATCCAGCGAGCAGAAGAGCTGACCCTGCGCGGAATCGCGCGCCGGATCCATGATCTTGCGCAACGAGCGCGCACGAAGAAACTGACAGCGGACGACATCGCAGGGGGAACGTTCTCGATCACGAACCCTGGGCCGTTCGGCACCCTTCTGACGGCGCCGATCATCAACCAGCCACAAGTGGCGATCCTCTCGACGGACGGCGTGAAGAGGCGTCCGGTGGTGGTGGAACTGGACGATGGTACGGAGGCCATCACGATCCGCTCGATCGGACTTCTCTCGCTCGCCTGGGATCACCGAGCCGTAGACGGTGCGTACGCCGCCGCCTTCGTCGCCGGTGTCGCCGAACTGCTCACCACCCGCGACTGGTCGACCGAGCTGTGAGCTGACGGTTTGAGCGGTCATCTTCCGAACCGAAGGCCGATGGTTTCTAAAGACGTAAGTGGACAAGCGCGAGGGCGGGTTCTCAGGATCAGGTGGCTCGGCCGGGTCCCGTATCCGGAGGCTCTCGCCTTGCAACGCGCACTGCACCGATCGGGCGAACAAAATTACGTATTGCTCGTCGAGCATCCTCATGTTTTTACGCTGGGGTTGCGCGGTGACCGGAGACATCTGCTAGTAGATCCCGTCGTGGTCGGGGCGGAGCTGGCACAGGCGGATCGCGGGGGGGACGTCACGTATCACGGCCCCGGTCAGCTGGTCGTGTATCCAATCGTGAACGTCGCGATGGGACCGGGCGCGATCCCGGCCTATGTGCGCGCAGTCGAGCAGCTCGCGATCGACCTTCTCGAAAAGTTGGGCCTTCACGTCGGGCGGCTCGCCGGTTTTCCCGGGGTCTGGGTAGAACCGGACGGGCCAAACCCGCGAAAGATCTGTGCCGTGGGTGTCCGCGTAAGCCACAGCCGATCGATGCACGGCCTCGCGCTGAACGTGAACCCTGACCTCGAATGGTTCGAGCGGATAGTGCCCTGCGGAATTGCCGACAAGGCGGTGACATCGCTCGCAGCAGAGGGGCTGTCCGTCTCGATGCGCCAGGCGGTCGACGCCATGGTGCAAACCCTCTCGCAGAGCTCGACGTTCGGGAGCGAGGTCGAGTTCCAGTCGGTGTCGTGGCCGGGGCTGGGGGCAAAGTCGGCCCACGATTCCGAACCCGCAAAGGACCTGGGACTCCGAAACGACCCCGATTTCTGGCATGGATCGGCTGGCGCGTCGAAAAGCAACGGAGGGTCAGACGGTCCAGACGGGCGGATACCCGGTGAGAGGGCGAAGATCAGGTTGCGCCAGGCCGGAGTCGACCCGGACTCACTACTGCCGCTGCGCTCGCCAAAGCCGCACTGGTTGCGTGTGCCGGCAAGGATGGGAACGGCCTTCTTCGATTTGAAGCGCACTATGCGCACTTTGGATCTTGTGACTGTGTGTGAAGAAGCAGGTTGTCCCAACATCTTCGAGTGTTGGGCCGAAGGTACCGCCACGTTCATGATCAACGGAGAGCGCTGTACCAGAGCGTGTGGGTTCTGCCTCGTCGACACTCGCCATCCGCTCCCTGTCGATCCGGGCGAGCCAGGACGCGTCGCCGAAGCGGTCGAGCGATTGGGGCTCGAGCACGTTGTGGTAACCGCGGTTGCGCGCGATGATCTGGATGACGGCGGTGCGGACGCTTTCGCGACGACCATCGACGCGATCAGGAGAAGATCCCCTGGCACTGCGGTCGAGGTGTTGGTCCCTGATCTGAAAGGAAATGCAGAATCGCTCGCGCGGATCTTCGATGCGCGCCCGGACGTGCTCAACCACAATCTCGAGACGGTCGCGAGGTTGCAGCGAGCCGTGCGGCCCTCCGCCGGCTACGCGCGCAGCCTGGCGGTCCTGGCACGCGCCAAAGAATCCGGGCTTGTTTCCAAATCCGGATTGATGCTCGGTCTCGGAGAGACCGAAGGCGAAGTGATTGGAGCGCTTGCCGATCTCAGGGCAGCGGGCGTGGACATCGTCACGATCGGCCAGTACCTCCGGCCGAGCGCTGCTCATCTGCCGGTTGCGCGATGGTGGACTCCGGACGAGTTCGACCGGATACGGGATTCGGCAGCTGCGATGGGGTTTGCGCACGTACAAGCATCGCCTCTCACGCGTTCGAGCTATCACGCGAGAGCAGCAACGGCGGCCGCGACATCGACGAGCGGGTCGAAACCCGTAACGGTCGGATCCTCGCTTGCGACCCGAAAAGCGCGGACTCGAGAACCGACGCCCCAACATCCGGTCAGATGAGCCGGCCGGATCCCCGTGGGGAGCGGTTCGAGCGCGTGGTGGAGCGCATGGAAGAGCTGGAGGTCGATGCGCTCTTCTTGTCGCACGGAGCGGACCTTCCTTGGTTGACCGGTTACAGGGCAATGCCACTCGAACGACTCACGCTGCTCGTGCTGCGCGCTCGAGGCGAGCCTTTGCTCTTGGTCCCCGAGCTGGAGGCTCCGCGCGTGCCGGACGGCCACAACTTGTTCGCAACCCATCCCTGGAAGGACACCCAGGATCCGATCGCCCTCACCCTCGAGGTGCTCGGCAATTCGAGCACCGGCAAGATTGCTGTCTCGGACCGCATGTGGGCTTCTTCGCTCCTAGCGCTCCAAAAGGCAATTCCAGATGCGACGTGGACGGCTGCGTCGAGCGTCATGTCACGATTGCGGGCGGTCAAAGACAATGAGGAGATCGAGGTCTTGAGAGAGGCCGCAAGCGCCGCTGATCGAGTCGCCTCGGCACTGCAATATGGGCAAATCTCGCTCATCGGTAGGACCGAGGCGGAGGTTTCCGACGAGATCGGCAGGCGGCTGATCGAGGAGGGACATCAAAGCGTCAACTTCGCGATCGTAGGTAGCGGACCGAACGGTGCAAGCCCGCATCACGAAGCGGGCACCCGCCGCATCGGACCCGGCGAGGTCGTCGTCTGCGACTTCGGCGGGACGATGGCGATTCCTGGGCTCGCCGCTGGAGTCGGTTACTGCTCGGACATAACCCGTACGGTCGTGACCGGCGAGCCCGACACTGAAATAAGAGAGATTTACGAGGTGCTGGTCTCGGCTCAAAGAGCGGGGGTCGAATCCGCTAGAGCGCGGACGAGTGCGGAGGACGTGGACGGCGCGGCCAGAAGTCTCATAGAACGTGCGGGTCTGGGAGACCGCTTCATCCACCGCACCGGCCACGGAATAGGAATCGAAGAGCACGAGGATCCGTATTTGGTGGGTGGAAACGCGACGCCCCTCGAGATCGGGAACGCGTTCTCGGTCGAGCCCGGGATCTA
>DASPVS010000344.1:0-12657 GCA_035622235.1 Acidimicrobiales bacterium
GATTCGTTTGAGCGTCCCCGGAGGCAGCTTGTGCTGGGTGACGCTTTCATCGCGCCTGAAAGAGCGCATGAGGCCCCAAGCGCCATGGCCCCCCATCCCGCCCATGTTCACTGGGAGCTCCGCAGCTTCACGCTGTAGTCCCCACCTTCACGGAGTGGCGTGAAGGTACGACAACCGCACGTAGGACAACACCGTGTGGCGATCGACTGCTCTGGTCCGCTGAAAAGCACGTCGAAAGATCGTACCGGCCACCCTGATATCGGAGGGCCGGATCCGACCTGGTCAAGGGGCGGGCATCAACGCTGAGGTTGTGGCGTCCACGTCCAGATAGTCGAGATATCAGCCTCGAGGCATCGGGAAGATGTGGTCTTCGTGCGCTCTCGATCCTGCCAGCTCCTCCATCTCTCTCGCGCTCATCGGCTCGAAACGGGAGACGACGTCGAGCACGGTGGGAAGGAGGCCGAGGTCACCCGGGGTGCAGATCGCGTCTACCCCGGGCACCGACAAAGTGAACCCGACATTTCGCTCGAGGTCGGTGCGGGCGGTGTACGGCTCGTACCACGTTGACGAGTCGCGTGGTCCTTTGCCCCAAGGTCTCGCGGCGGCCGACTTTATGGCCATCACGCCGATGTCGTTCTCCTTTGTGTACGAGAGGAGCAGCTCGGCGGCGCGCCTGTAATCCGGATCAGCCCACAAGCGGGGATTCACCGGGAACATGACTGTGTCCAGGTCGTAACGGCGCAGCGCTTCCAAGTGTGCGGCCGGTGCCGTTAGGTCGTGACCGGTGATTCCGACGTAAGTGGCGACGCCCTCTTCGCGGATCTTGACCAGTTCTTGCGCTGCAGAAGCGCTGCGGTCGAGCTCCTCGAGGCTGGTGACGGCGTGGAGCTGGTAAAGATCGAAGCTGTCGCAGCCAAGAAGGCGGAGCGACTCTTCGAGCTCCTGTCTCATTCCCGCCCCGTCGCGCCGCAGCGTCTTGCAGCCGACGAACAAACGATCTCTCACCGGCGGGACGAAAGGACCGACGACTTGCTGGGCATGTCCGTAACGGGGGGCGATATCCAGGTGGTTGACGCCCGAGGAGATCGCGGCGTCGAACGCGGCCCCGGCGGTCTCGAGATCGGATCCCCAAAAAGCCGCCCCTCCGAGAATTGCGAGCGAAGAACGATGGCCGGCTCTGCCCAAACGGCGGGTCTGGATTGCCGGCACGCGAGCGAACGCTAGTGGGCAACCGGCGTCGGCGCACCGAAGCGGGTTAGCGTCGAAAGGTTGCAGAGACAAGCGAAGAAGAGCCTGAGAAAGGAAGAGGAGCTGAGAAAGACAGAAGAGGAGCTGAGAAAGACAGACGGGACGTGGCAACAGTGAAACCCGCCGAGCGGTTCGACCTGGGTGGCAAGGTCGCACTCGTAACGGGCGGCAGCCGCGGTCTCGGGCGGTCGATGGTGCTTGCCTTCGCCGATGCCGGCGCCGACGTGGTGATCGCAAGCCGGAAGCTCGAGTCCTGCGAAGCCGTAGCTGACGAGGTGACCTCGAAAACCGGAAGGCGGGCCCTGGCCGTCAGGTGCAACGTCGCGCACTGGGAGGAGCTCCAGGGACTCGTCGACACTGCGTACGGACATTTCGAGCACGTCGATGTCCTCGTGAACAACGCCGGGATGTCCCTGCCTTACGCAGAACTGGAGGACGTGACAGAAGAGATGTGGGATCGAGTCGTCGATCTGAACATGAAAGGGGTGTTCAGACTCAGCGTTCTCGTCGGCAGACGAATGCTTCGAGGGTCCGGAGGATCGGTGATCAACGTGAGCAGCACTGGTTCGATCAGGCCGACTCCCTGGATCTTGCCCTACGCAGCGGCGAAGGCCGGCGTGAACTCGCTGACGGTCGGTCTCGCGCACGCGTTCGGCCCCTCGGTGCGCGTCAATTGCATCATGGCGGGCCCCTTCTTCACTGACGTGACGCGCTCATGGGACATTCCTGCGTTCGAAGAGCGCGCCCGTGTTGCGTTTGCCCTGGGTCGTGGTGGACAACCTGAGGAAGTGGTTGGCGCAGCGCTCTACTTCGCGAGCGAGGCGTCGAGCTTCACGACGGGAGCTGTCCTGCGGGTGGACGGCGGAATTCCGTAATTCCATAAATTGCGTCAGACTCGCGACCGGTAGCGCCAGATGGCGAGTGGAGTTAGCGCTGCCAAGAGTCCTGCGCACCATGCCAACGCCGTGACGGTCAGATCCGCGGTGGTCGAGTGCACGAAGGCTGCGGCCTTTGGGCCCAACATCAGGGCCCTCGCCGCGTTGATGACGACGCTCACAGGTTGGTGAGTGGCAAAGCCCTGCAGCCAGGTCGGCATCGTACGGACCGGCACGAAGGCCGACGAAGCGAAGACGAGGGGGAAGAGAATCGGAAAGGCCATCACCTGTGCTGTCTCGCTGTTGGGCGCTGACAAGCCGACTACTGCAAAACCCCATGAGAGCGCGTAAGCGAACAGCAAGATGATCCCCATTCCTGCAAGGAACAGCGCGAAGTTCGTCTGGACGCGAAATCCGACTGCGTACCCCACCGCAGTGATCACCACGGCCACGAACACGTTCCGCACGAAGTCGGCGCTCGTTCTGCCGGCTAATACTGCCGAGCGTGCCATGGGCAATGCCCTGAACCTTTCGATCAAGCCCTTTTGAAGGTCCTCGGCGAGGCCGATTGCCGTGGCGATGGATCCGAACATCATCGTTTGCACGAAGATGCCCGGCATCAGGTAGTTCACGTAACTGAGGCCGGCCTTTTCGGTGAAAAAACCGATTACGCCGCCGAATATGTAGCGAAACAGAAGAACGAACATGATCGGCTGGACGGTCGAGAAGAAAAGAGACTCGGGAATGCGCACGTAGGCGATCAAGTTCCGACGTGTGACAGTGCCAGCGTCGGTGATCGCCCAACGGAGCCTCGAGACCACACCGTCTGCGACTCCGACTTCGGGGGTGACCGTTGCGACCGTCATGCTGTCTCCTCGCCCGTGGCCGAGAGCTGATCCGCGTCTTTCGACTCGTCGGTCGACTCGCCACGCTTGCCCACTCTGGTCAGTTTGGTTCCCGTCTCTTCTTCTTCCGCCTTGTGTCCGGTGAGCGCGAGAAAGACGTCGTCCAGGCTCGGCTCGTGGAGAACGATCCCAGTCGGGGTGATTCCCGCATTGTCGAGAATTCGCAGAACCTCGATCGCGGTGCTCGGCCCCGCGTCGACTGGAATCTCCACGCTCGAGCCCGAAACGCTCGGTCGATCGGCTCCGACCCCTTGGAGCAAGCCGGCCGCCGAAGTCGCAGACGAAACGTCTGACAAAGCGATTTCGAGCAAGGTAGACCCAAGACGAGCCTTGAGGTTTGAAGGGATGCCCTCGGCGATGACCCTTCCATGGTCGATAACGGCGATCCGTCCAGCGAGACGGTCGGCTTCCTCCAGGTACTGAGTCGTGAGGAGAACCGTCGTCCCCAACTCGACCAGATTTTCGATCACCTCCCAAAGGCCGTTCCTGCTCTGCGGGTCGAGACCGGTCGTCGGTTCGTCGAGGAAGAGGACCGGCGGCCTTCGAAGCAACGCGGCGGCGAGGTCCAGGCGCCTTCTCATTCCCCCCGAATAAGTCTTGAGCGTCCGGTCGGCAGCATCCGCGAGCTCGAATTGCTCGAGCAGGTCGACGGCGCGCGCGCTCACCTCGCCCATCGGCAGATGGTTGAGTCTGCCGACCATTGTCAGGTTCTCTCGCCCGGTCAGGTTCTCGTCGACGGCCGCAAATTGACCTGCGAGGCCGATGAGCGACCTGACCTCCGCCGGCCTTTGAACCACGTCCCGACCCAGCACAGCTGCCCGTCCGGCGTCGGGTCTGAGAATCGTCGTCAGGATCCGGATGACCGTCGTCTTTCCGGCGCCGTTCGGGCCGAGCAGCCCGAAGATCGAGCCAGCTTCGACCTCGAAGCTCACACTATCGAGGGCACGGACGCTGCCCTTGAAAGTCTTCTCGAGCGATTCGACCTCGATCGCCTGGGTCATCCGGCCTCTGTCCGCTGGGTCATCTGGCGTCTTTTCCCTGGATCATCGGGCCTCTGTCCGCTGGGTCATCTGGCGTCGATCCACACGTGGGACGAGGCTTCGACGCTTCCCAAAGCAAGCTAGCGGGCGGTCGTGAAGGCGCCTGCCGGCACGCGTCAGAGCAGGTCGTCGACCGTTCGAAGAATCCCGCTTCACTAAATCGCAAAAGCGCGAAATGATGGTGGAGACGGAGCGGGGAGCCGACGCCGAGAAGTCACAAGGAAGTTGTTGAAGGACAAGGAGCGGAGCGATGAGCACACCCGTCTGGCACCGTAGGCACGACGGCCGGGTCGACGGAATCCCGGTGGCACCGCCCGGCACGAGTCCGAACGGGGACGTTCCGGGAACCGACCCCGGCGACCTCGAAGCAACCAAGCCGCACCGCCAGCGGGCGATCGTAAGGAGCCAGACGGCAGAGCTGCTCTCGTCGCTCGGTGACAGTGTCGACGCAGTCGTGACCCGGCTGCGCTCCGCAGGGGTCCGCGGTACGCCCACCAACGCCGAGCAGTGCGCGGTCGCCGTGTACCTGCGCGCCGTGATGACTTCCGACAACAGGGTGCGATCGGTAAGTGTGGGGAACACCAGCGTGATGATTGCCCCCGAGCAGCGTTGGAGGCGGTCCGTGGCGGTCCCCCTACCGCCACCCGTCCGTCAATTCATCGAGGCCTTCGACGAGCGGAGATTCCCCGAACTCGTCGTGTGACCGACTCTCGCAAAACGAGGCGGAAGGGCGCTTGAGCGCGCCTCTATGGAAATCGGGTAGCAGTCGCGTCAGTCGCAAGTGAAATACCGCACCCGACCAGGCAGGACAGCGCGCTCTCGCGACGGTCGAAGGCGGTTGTTCGGTAGCCTGATCTCATGCGTGTCGAAACTGCCCTTGGTTCGCGGGCGGAATCCGGCGCGTCTCAGTTAGTTCCCGTCCCAGAGGTCTCCCATTACCGGGCTCCGAAAGCTGGCATCGATCCTGACCGCACGAAGTCCTGGTTGCGGCGTGCCATGCCCGTGGTGCGATCTCACCGGGTGGTCTTCGCCACAGCACTCGTCACCTCGTTCATCGGGCTGGTCTTCCAGGTGCAGATTCCCGATCTGCTCAATCATGCGATCAACAACTCGATCGAGCACCACACGGTCCCGCTTCATTTCTATGTGTGGTGGATCGTCGGTCTGGGCCTCGCCGGTGGAGTAGCCGGTTACTTCTCGCGTGTCTCGATGTTCAAGACGGCGTACGCGATCGAATTCGATCTCCGCAATCTGATCTACGAGCACCTCACAAGGATGTCGTTCCCCTTCTACGACCGTGTCCAGTCGGGTCAGCTCATCTCACGTGCAAATTCGGACATTCGATCTGTGCAGATGTACTTGACGTTCGCCCCCATGATCCTCGTGCAGTGCAGCATCGCCGTCGTGGCATTCGGGTACATGCTCTCAATCGACGTGCCCTTGGCGTTCGTCGCAATGGTGACGATGCCCTTTGTGTACCTCGTGGGTGTCCGGATGCGCCGGGCGATGTTCCCCGTCAGCTGGCTGATCCAGTCCCGCCTCGCAGACGTCGCGACGATCGTGGACGAGAACGTGAACGGCGTACGGGTCGTGAAGTCGTTTGCCGCTGAGAAAAACGAGCTGCGCTCATTGGGGGCGGCCGCCGACAGGTTGCAATGGGCCAACATCAAAGACGCAGACCTGCGGGCGAGGTTCACTCCGCTCGTCCAGAACCTCCCACAGGTGGGTCTCGCCTTGGTGCTGCTCGTGGGCGGGTGGATGGTTATTCAAGGAAAGCTCGGCGTGGGCGCGATCCTCGCCTTCAACGCCTACCTGCTCATGCTCCAAGCCCCCTTCATGATGCTTGGGATGCTGATCATGATGGGACAGCGCGCTGCGGCTTCCGCGGGCCGGATCTTCGAGGTCTTGGACGAACAACCATCGATCGAGGAGCGCCCCGGAGCCAGAGATCTCTTGCACCCACGTGGAGACGTTCGCTTCGAAGCAGTGGGCTTCTCCTATCCGAGCAGACCCGAATCAAAGATCCTGTCGGGATTCGACCTGCACTTGAGGCCGGGTGAGGTCGTCGCACTCGTCGGGGAAACGGGATCGGGAAAGTCGACCGTCGCCCGTCTGCTAGCGCGCTTCTACGACGTCGACGAGGGATCCGTATCGATCGACGGGAACGACGTTCGGGACTTGACACTCGCTAGCTTGCGGGCACATGTCGGGATCGTGCTCGATGAACCGTTCCTGTTCTCCGAGTCGATTCGCGACAACATCGCCTATGGGAGGCCCGACGCCGACCTCGCCGATATCGAGCGTGCGGCGCGTGCCGCCGAGGCCGACGGGTTCATCCGGGAGCTGCCAGAGGGTTACGACACGGTCGTGGGCGAGCGGGGGTACACGCTTTCGGGCGGTCAGCGTCAAAGGATCGCGATCGCGCGCACACTCCTGGTCAATCCGCCCATTCTCGTGCTCGACGACGCGACGAGTGCGATCGACGTAAAGGTCGAGCAGGCAATCCACGAGGCGCTGAGGACGTTCGCGCACGGTCGGACGACGCTTGTGATCGCACATCGCTTGTCGACGATCTCGCTCGCGGATCGGGTCGCGCTTTTGGATTCGGGCCGGATCGTCGCCGAGGGCACTCACGCCGAGCTTCTCGCGAGCACACCGCGGTATGCAGAGGTCCTTGCGCATGCAGAGAAAGACGAAGTCGTCGACGAAGACTTCGACGTGGCTGCAGGTACTGACGGTGGAAGACCATGACCTGGGTCGGACCGATGGGTGGAGCGGGCGGCGGGCTCGGCGGGGGGCCTCCGGGCCAGCCCCAACCAGGCCTGCCGTTCGCCGGAATCCCGTCCGAGTTGCAGGACGGTGTCGACGTGCTCCTCGCCGAGGAACCCGACCACGGCGACCCGACACGGCCGTTCTCCCAGATCCCGACGAAAGGTGAGGACAAGCCGCTGACACTGTGGGGACTCCTCACCGAGTACCCCTGGATGTTGCTCCTCGCGGGTGCCCTCGTCGTGGCGACGAGCGTCCTTCTTCAGGCGGGCCCGAAGTTGACCCAGATCGCCATAGACAACGGCATGTTGCCCGGGCATAAGAGCCTCACGGTCGTGGCAGTGGTCGCGGCGATCTATCTGTTCACAGTCGTCGCAGGTGCGGGAACTCAGCGGGCGCTCGTGATGGTCACGGGGAGGATCGCCGCATGGGTGATGAACGACTTGCGCATCAAGATCTTCACCCATCTACAGCGTTTGTCGCTCGACTTCTTCACCTCGGAGAAAGCGGGCGTGATCATGACGCGGATGACGAGTGACATCGAGAACCTACAGCAGCTCCTTCAAGACGGTCTGTCGCAGCTCGCTCTTCAAGTTCTCACCATGGTGGTAATAGCGGTCGTCCTGTTCACGATGAACGTGGAACTCGCTCTCCTCACGTTGGTCCTCGTAGTGCCTCTGCTCACCGCGATGTCGCTGTGGTTCCGATCTGCATCCGAACGTGGATACGACCGCGTTCGGGACGGGATCGCCGCCGTCATGGCAGATCTCTCGGAGAGTCTTCACGGTGTGAGGGTCGTAACGGCCTACAACCGTCAGCGCCGCAACATCGTCCGCCATCGAAACATCGTGGGCCAATACCGAGACGCCAACAACGCGACGGCACAGATGAACGGCGTCTACGGGCCTGGCACCCAGCTCCAAGGGGTCCTGGCGCAAGCCGTGCTGCTGGGCGTCGGCGGGAACATGGTGCTGAACCACAGCATCAGTCCGGGCACGCTCGTGGCGTTCTTCCTATATCTGAACCGGTTCTTCCAGCCGATCACGCTTCTCGTGCAGCAGTACAACACGTTTCAGCAGGGTCACGCTTCGATCTTCAAGCTGCGGACTTTCCTCTCCACCCCGCCGTCCGTGATCGAGTCGGCCACTGCTGGCGAACTGCCACCGGTCGAGGGCGAGATCGTCTTCGACGACGTGTCCTTCGAGTACGAAGCCGGAGCGCCTGTCCTCCACGATGTCAATCTCCGTATAGCTCCGGGTGAAACGGTGGCGTTCGTGGGTCCGACGGGCGCTGGAAAGTCGACCATCGCGAAGCTCATCACCCGCTTCTACGATCCATCCGAAGGCCGGGTCCTGATCGACGGGCACGATCTGAGGTCGGTCACGCTCGAGTCCCTCCGCCGGCAAATAGGCGTCGTTCCCCAAGAGCCCTTCTTGTTCGCCGGTTCGCTCAGGGAGAACATCACGTTCGCCAAACCCGACGCACCGGACGAGCTCGTGGAAAAAGCCATCGAAATGGTGGGACTGGGAGACCTGGTCGAGCAGCTCCCTCAAGGCGCCGACACGGTTGTCCACGAGCGCGGTCAGGCTCTGTCGTCGGGTGAGAGACAGCTCATCGCGCTCGCGCGCGCCTTCCTCGCTCAACCACGCGTGCTCGTTCTCGACGAAGCGACCTCGAATCTCGATCTGCGCTCCGAGACGAAGATCGAGTCCGCGCTGGACGCACTGCTCCAGCAGAGAACGGCCGTCCTCATCGCTCATCGCCTGTCGACCGCCATGAAGGCTGACAGGATCGTGGTGGTCGACGACGGTCGCATCGCAGAAATTGGAACGCATGACGAGTTGGTCAACAGTGGGGGCCTATACGCGTCGATGTATGAAACGTGGATCAAGCAATCCGGAGAAGGGGTGACCAGCACAAGAGCGCTCGAATCGTGACGCGTTCTGACGGCACAGAGGCCCGTCACCTTGTGCAGGGAGACCGTCACCTCTTGCATGGTGATGATCAAGAGAGGGTCCCGGGCCCCCCGAACCATCGCACACTCGTCCTCGCGCTCAGCTTCACGACCTTCCTCCAGTGGCTGGGGGCCAGCGCCCTCCTTCCACTCCTCCCGCTGTGGGTTCGTCACAACGGCGGTAGCGACGCCTTGGCCGGAGCTGTAATCGCCGCTTTCTTCGTCGCGGGGCTCACGACCCAGGTTCCCGCTGGACGCCTGGCCGACCGGGTGGGACGGCGTACCGTTCTCTACTTCGGACTGATTCTCTACGCGCTCGGGAGCCTCGCGTTCCTTGCCCCGTTCGGCCCGATCAGCAACGTCGTGTGGAGGTTCCTCCAGGGAACCGGGGTGGGTGCTTCGGAGGTGGCGGCCCTGGCCATCGTCGGGGCTGCCACTCCGGTCGACGAGCGAGGTCGAGCCTTCGGAACCGTCTACGCCGGCCAGCTTGCCGGCCTCGCGATCGGACCGCTCTTCGGGAGCCTGCTCGGGGTCGAGCACATGAGGTCCTTGTTCGTTCTTGCCGCCGCCATGTCGCTCCTGGCCTGCCTTCCGGTCGCCTACGTGGGAAGAAGTTCACGCATCCCTCGCGAAGTCAACGACCTGTCCCGCCGGTCGGAAGAGCCACCCCGGCCTGCGGCTCTTCGCAAGACTCGACGTGGAGACGATGGACCTTCCAGCCGGCGCGCGTTCGGCGTCCGATGGGGCCGCGCGCTCGTGGGAGCGGCGGTGGCCGCCTTCGCGATCGGGCTGCTCACCGGCGTTTACGAGGCGTGTTGGACCCTCCTGCTCAAAGAACGAGGAGCAGCCACTTGGCAGATCGGCCTCTCGTGGACTCTTTTTGCCGTCCCTTTCGTCGCGATGTCCGTTCCGGCCGGCCGTTTGGCCGATCACCTCGATCGCAGATGGCTCGTGGTATTCGGGCTGTTTTCGTCGGCGCTCTTCGCGGTCGTGTACCCGCTTCTGCACAGTGTGGGAGCTCTAATCGGTCTTGGTGCTCTGGAAGCCGTCGGCGTCGCTTTGATCCTCCCGGCCGTTCAATCGATCATGACCGAGTTCTCTCCTCTCGCACGGCTCGGCCATGCCCAGGGAGTTTTCGCGACGAGCCAGACCGCCGCGACCGCCCTCGCGGCAGGCGCAGGCGGTTGGCTGTTCGGTATCGCGATTTGGCTGCCCTTCGTAGCTACTGCTGCGGCGGCAGCGTTGGTCACCGCCTCGATACCGCTTATCTGGGCGCCGGTCCGGGGTCGCGTGCTCGGCGAGATCCCCTCTCCTGTCAGGCGCTGACCTGCCGCTCCAGCCCGCAGCTGTTTCCGCGGAAACAATGTCGGCATGCGCTGACCTGCCGCTCCTGCCCGGAGCTGTTTCCGCGGAAACAATGTCTCTAGCCATCCGAGTCCCGTCGGCCCACCGACTCCTGTCGGGCCGCTCCGGTCTGGCGGGGTCCAGTGGGTTCTTTCGGCTCACCGGGGGTTGCAGAAAACCAGCCCGGCTTTCTGCGCAAGCCGGGCCTGCAGTCGAAATCTCTCTACGTGAGAAAATGACTCAAAACAATCACATAGGGTGACGATAGTATGAGTGCCACGGAAGCGATGGAACCTTCAGCCTGATCGCCGGATACCCCAGAGGGCCGCGGCTCCGTTCAGCAGGTGGGCGGAGCCGTGTGCGCTCACCGTCCCGTCCGTGACGTCGCCGACGACTTCGCACAAACCGCAACCCTTGACGAGCTATCGGGTGTTCACGTTCCCCCTGTAGGGGAGGCACGGGACCCCGCGAAATGGCAAACCGTCGATTCGAAAGACTCGGCCGGCGTCGGGTTGGCAATCCCCGGAGGCATCGCCGGACTGGCTTCGAGCCGTTGTGACGAACAAGGTCTTCAGGTCTCGGCCGGCGAACGCGCATGAGGTCGGGTAGTCGACCGGAAGCTGAATCGTCAATAAGAGGGTCCCGTCTGCGTCGTAGCGATTGATCACCCCCGCTCCCCAAATTGCGACCCATATCCCACCCTCGTCGTCGACGGTCAAGCCATCGGGGGCGATGCCCGGTTCTTCGAGATGCACGATGGTCCGAGGATTGGTGAGCTCCCCTGACTCAAGGTCGAAATCAAAGGCTTCGATGCTCTTCGAGCCGCTGTCTGCAAGAAACATGATCGACCAGTCGGGGCTCCAACCGATCCCGTTCGAGATCGTGAGACCGTCCATAACCACGGCGCAGGTGCCGTCGAGCTCGAGCCGGTAAAGCGTTCCCATCCCCGGCGATTCGTCATACGCCATACTTCCGGCCCAAAACCGCCCGAGGAGATCACATGCCCCGTCGTTCATCCGGATGTCGGTTCGTCCTGACACGGGCTGTGCGAGGTCGTGCACGTGACCGGTCTCGTCGACAAACAGGAATCCCGTACCCGCCGCGAGTACGTACCCGCCGCCGTGAACGGGAGCCACTGCACCGACGTGTCGATCGATCACAACCGTTGCGAGCTCGATCAGCTCGTCTTCGGGGCCGAGCGATGCACGATGGAACTTCGAGCCGATGATGTCCACCCAGAGCAGTTCGGATCGTTCTTCGTGCCAGCGCGGACCTTCGCTTAGTTGACCGGGCACCTCCGACCATGGAGAGACTCTCGGACCGCTCACGCCTGGAGAATAAGCGCAGCACGAAGCGGGTTCAGGGCCAGTCACAACACGCGAATCCCGAACACATCGCGGGTTCCCTTCCCATCGCGGGTTCCTACGGGTCTCGGGCTTCGCACTCGTCGCCCGTTCACTACGCGTCGTAAGTGTCGAGTAATTTTGGTCGTGTGGGCGCAGTGCTTCGCGGCTGGACGAGCGATGCTAGAGGTTCGGGTCCGGTCGAAGGTGGATCACCGGAGGGTTCCGAGGTACTGAGGACGCCGCCCGGGGTGCCTTGAGGGAGAATCCGAGCTTGTGTCGATACGTGCATCCAAACGTCGGATCCGAGCAGGCAAATCCTGTGAATTTCCATACCTTTTTCACAGGATAGAAATGTACGGTCGGACCATGAAAGGACTCGATTCACCACGCTCCCTGGGGACTTTGCAGCTCTCGAGGCTCGCCATCGTCCCAGCCCTCGGCGCCGTAGCCATGCTTATGGCTGCATGCGGTGGAGGGGGAACTGCCGCCGCTAAGGGCTCGACAAGTACGACCTCTCGTTCGGCCTCGTTCGCCGCGTATCGCACTTGCCTTTCACAACACGGTGTGACGCTCCCGAGCTTCCCACGAGGAACCGGAACGTCGTCTTCTACACCGCCATCGGGAGGCTTCCCCGGCGGCGGCTTCGGAGGTGCGGGAGCTCTTCGGAACAACCCGAAGTTCGCGTCGGCAGCGAAGGCGTGTAACAGCCTTCGACCCTCCGGAGGGTTCGGGCGCTCGGGATTCAACAGCGCAGCTTTCGATGCCTACCGAAACTGTTTGAAACTTCACGGGGTAACCCTCCCGTCGGGCGGACCTGGTTCATCGACTTCGGGCGTACCGAGCGTGCCGCCAACGACGTTCGACACTTCAAATCCCACCTTCCAAGCGGCCGAGTCCGCCTGTGCGGCATTGCGCCCGTCATTTGGTTCCACAACCACAACAACGTCTCCGAGCTCCTCAGGTTGATCGGATCGGCGCTCACGGAGGTCGCCTCAGGTACGCCAACGAAAGGGACGCAAGGACATGGCTCCGGCCCGCAGCAAACTGCACAATCGTAAGCTGATCGGATACGGCGCCCTCGTGGTGGCGGTCGTGGTGGCCGCGACGATCGCGTTTTATTCGATCTATCACACGAGCTCCGCCTCAGCGGGAGTTGCCCGAACTGTGAGCGCGGAG
>DASPVS010000345.1:0-4004 GCA_035622235.1 Acidimicrobiales bacterium
GCCTGCAAAGCCCCGTACGGCGGTTCGATTCCGCCCGCCGCCTCGAGTTCTCCGTCAGGCGCAAATCTCCAACTTCGGGTAAATACGACGCTTACCTGTGGATCAGGGGTTCGAACTTCTCAGCAGCGGCCTCTCAAGTTGAAGCCGCTTCCGAGGAGTACGCCTCTTGCAGTGCCTTTCTCACTCGTGGATTTATCGAACACGCCTGGACGATGCGAGACACGATCAAGCCCGTCGTCCTTACCTTGAAGATCGTCGAGCCGTCTTCACGAACCATCCGAACGTGTGCTGGTATCACCCCCGGACGCCCTACCTTCAACATGTCCTTGGAGACAACGGACACCTTGTAATGACCGCCGAGCGCGCTCGACAAGGTCTTTTCGACATCCTCGATGGTGACTTCTCGTTTCGTCTGAATGACCGACATGGCGCCTCACCTCCTTCGTACCCCCTTACTGTCAAGCATGGCGTGTCGATGTCTAGAGGCGAAGGGTCGAACGTCACTTCGCTCGAGGGGCGGGGATAGACCGCAAAGCGTCTGTATCGCGCGACGGCACTGATGTCGGGACCTTTGGCCCTTACCAGGTGACCGGCTTTGTTCAACTGTGAGTTGATCCGAGAAGCCAAAAGGACGCGTGATGGCGTTGGCATCCGACAAGCGGGGGCAAGCGAAGCCGCCCGTCGTCGAAGTCCGAGGACTGCGCAAGTCATATGGGGACATGTCCGCAGTTGCAGGGATCGATCTTGAGATCGCCTATGGCGAAGTATTCGCGATCTTGGGACCCAACGGAGCGGGCAAGACCACCACAGTGGAGATTCTCGAAGGTTTCAGGCAACGGGATTCGGGGGAAGTTTCGGTTCTCGGCGTCGATCCGGAAGCTGCAGGAGGGGAGTGGCGGAGCCGAATCGGAGTAGTCATGCAGGAATCCGAGCCGGAGCCGGAACTCACCGTGCAAGAGTGCGTCTCCCTATACGCGGGTTATTATCCGACGAGCCGGTCGATCCAACAGACCCTCGATATGGTCGGCCTTTCAGAGCGTCCGTCGGCACGGTGCGGCGATCTCTCGGGTGGACAGCGCCGCCGCCTCGACGTTGCGCTCGCCCTTGTGGGGGACCCCGAACTGTTGTTCTTGGACGAACCGACGACTGGCTTCGACCCCGCCGCGAGGCGTGCCACTTGGGACGTCATTGCCGGGCTCAGGAACATCGGCAAGACGATCGTCTTGACCACCCACTACATGGAGGAGGCGGAGCATCTGGCGGACCGGATCGCAGTATTTGCCAGGGGCCGCATCGTCGCAGACGGAACCCCAGACACCTTGGGCGGTCAGATGAGAAATAGCTCCACGATCTCGTTCCGACTTCCGAGCACGGCCTTGACGTCCGATCTCCCTAGTCAGATCCCGTGCGGCGCCGTCTCGAGCGATGGGGGCAGGATCAAGATCGAGACGTCTTACCCCTTACCGTTGATCGGCACTCTCGCTGACTGGGCAGAGTCGCGAGGGATCGAAGTGGCAGACCTGGAGGTGTCGCGTCCGACTCTCGAGGATGTTTATTTGAAGTTGACCGAGGACATCCAATGACCGCTACCGTCTCTCGGAGGACGGTGGGGCGAAGCTCTTGGCTACACCTTGTTGCCCATCAGTTCCATTTCGATCTTCGATGTTTTTGGCGCAACACCCAGAGCCGCTTCTTCACCCTGGCGTTGCCGGTCCTTTTCCTGGTGATCTTCTCCTCGATCTTCCACGACACCAAGGCGACAGTCCCAGGGGGAACCATCTCCGAATCGGTGTACTACGTGCCGGGCATCATCACGTTCGGCGTTATCGCAGCTACATTTTCCAATCTGGCTCTTACCGTGGTGCGATACCGCGAAGCGGGTATCTACAAGCGACGCCGAGCCACGCCGGTGCCAGCCACTGTGATCATCGCCGGAAGAGCTCTCGTCGCGGTTCTCACCGCCCTCGCGATAACCGTGGTTCTCCTCGCACTGGGGTGGCTCGCTTACAGTGCGCACATCCCGGGTCGCACTGCTCCGGTGTTCATTCTCGACGTCATCGTCGGTGCGGCTGTCTTCTGTTGCCTGGGATTCGCGCTGGCTGCGTTCATCAAGGACGCAGAATCCGCGCAACCCGTTGTGCAAGCAATCGTCTTACCGCTGTGTTTCATTTCAGGCGTGTTCATTCCCGTTGCAGTTCTTCCGAAATGGCTGGCTGACATCGGCAAAGTCTTTCCGATACACGCCCTTTCCGCCGCACTGCTGGCGGCATACAACACCCACACACGGGGCAGCGGCTTCTCTTGGAGTGACTTAGCCGTGCTCGGAGCTTGGGGTCTCGTCGGGCTCGTCGTGGCTTTACGTCACTTCAGCTGGCTTCCAAGCGGCGGTTGACGCTGCGCAGACGTGGTTCAGGTCTGCGCGTAGTCCCAGACGAGGTCTGCTTTCTCGTCTCCACCGAGCAGGAGCTTGCCCGGGTGCTGCTTTTCGATGTGGCCCACAAGCCCGTTGTAGATCGAGTAACCGACCAACTCCTGCAAACGCCGAGGAAATGTTCGAACGAGGTCGACAGGAATCCCTAGTTGTTGGTTCTCTTGCTGTCGCATGAAGCCTGCGCAGTAGTTCATTGCAATCCCCACGCGGCGTCGGTCGGTTTTGTTCGCGCCACCGCCGTGCCAAAGACTCCCGACCCAGACGAGCACTGAACCTTTCTGCATCGTTGCCGCGATGGAGTCGTACTTCTCAAAAGGCAAAGGTGAATTGTCTGCGAGATGTGTCCCGGGAACAAGGCGTGTTGCGCCGTTCTCCTCTGTGAAGTCGGTGATCGCCCACATAGTGTTGCAGATGATCGGCGGATGCGGTTTCGGAAGGGGGATCAGCTGATCGTCTGCATGGATCAGCTGAGCATCCTCGTCAGGTCCGATCGCGATGGATGAGAGCGAGGAGATGAGAAGTCCCGGATCGAGGACCTGTTCGACGATAGGAAGAACATTCGGATACACTGGTATTCGCTGATACAGAGGGCCGTGGACCAAGAGGTTGTAGATCCTCGTGGTCTTGAGACCTTCGAACAGATTTGTGGCGGGTACGATTCCGAGCGAGCGCTCAAGTCTGAGCAGATCTTCGAAGATCTCGTCGCACAGGCGTTCGTCAATTGCCCGTTCGACGACGCTCCAACCCTCCTCACAGACCTGTTGCGCGTGAGAAGCGATTTCGGATTCCGAGAGGGTTGCTCGATCGACGTGTATTTCAGTCATACTCCGCTCCCACTTGCTGGGCTCTATCAATCGTAGTGCCGCGTGGCTTCTGGGACCGCGGGACGTTGTCCGATGCAGTGATAGCGTTTGCTTCACGGGCCGTTGGCGCAGTTGGTAGCGCACTTGCATGACGCGCAAGGGGTCAGAGGTTCGAGTCCTCTACGGCCCACGCCGCTGACCTGGGAAAACGTTCCTTTTGCACCCCTCGAAGGCTCCTTCAAAACGGCGTTGGGGAGCCAAGTAGGGAGCCATTCGGTAGTGAGACTCGACACGCCGCGCAGCTGACATCACGTCTCTGGCGTGCTCTCCAATGGCTCTTTCGTTGAGCGATATAGGGCGCTTTGCGGCCGCAACAGCGCGTGACGCGATAGCGCAATCCCGGCAATCCCGATCGGTTAACTGCGAGACTCTGCGCGACTCAATGGTTGTCGCTGATCGGTCGATATGACAACGGTGTTACTTGCCGACGGTCGATAGCCCTCCTGAGGATCAACGATGCCATTGTGGATCACTAGTTGGTGGAATCAACAGTGGCGTGACACTGCGCTCGTCGTTGACTCTCCGCTCTCGGTGTCCGAAGCTCGTCGTGTCCTTATCGAGGAATCAAGACGCTGGACATCACTGTTCGCCATCATCTTCTCAGGCCGTATTTGGAAGCGAGCGGTCATTGGCCGGTTCTATGGAAGCTCAATCCGCCTATGCGCAGCGGCGCCCGGCTTTGGCAATTCATGGAGACCGGTCTTTCGGGG
>DASPVS010000346.1:0-5801 GCA_035622235.1 Acidimicrobiales bacterium
GTCGCGGTGGTCGTGTCCGATGCGTCGGTAGCCGGTGATCTGCTCAAGCCGGCGGTACGAGTCGAAGCGGTTGGAACCCAGATCATCGAACGCGTTTCTTGGGACCAAGGAACGCTCACCCACGAGCCGCAGGTAATAGGTCAGGCCGCGCACATGTGGACCCGGACGGGATTACGGCCCGACGACGTCGATGTCGCGCTGGTCTACGACGGGTTCACCTTCAATGCAATCTCCTGGCTCGAGGGCCTTGGGTTCTGTGACTTCGGAGAGGCGCAGGACTGGCTGGATGGAGGGAAGACGATCGCGCTCGACGGAGATCTTCCCGTGAACCCGCACGGGGGACAGCTGTCCGAAGGCCGTACACACGGCTTCGGATTCATCTACGAAGCAGTCCTCCAACTTCGCCACGAAGCGGGCGATCGTCAGATCCGCGACGCGGAGACGGCAGTTGTCACGAGTGGAGGCGGGGTGCCCTCTGGGGTCATGTTGCTCCGGCGCGGCGACCAATGAGAACGCACGACATGAGAACGCACGACATGCGAACGCACGACATGAACGCACGACATGTGTCGGAATCCGCAAAGGTCCAGGTAAGGTGTGGCACGCACTCGTGACCGGACGGAAGGAGCTCGGGTGTCGTTAGCCGCGGCGGTCGAAGGCGATAAGGCCAACGGCCCTCGTTCTCGCAAAGGTGCCCGCACGCGCGCGAGGCTCCTCGATGCAGCGAAGCAGGTCTTCGAAGAGAACGGGTTCCTCGATGCGCGCATCTCGGACATCGCCGAGCGCGCAGGACTTTCTCACGGGTCGTTCTACCACTACTTCGAATCCAAGGAAGAGATCTTCCGGGAAGTGGCGGCGGACGTGGATGAGCATCTCAGCGAGCCGATGGGCACCGTCATCATGGACCCGAAGTCTCACGCCAGCCCCGGCGACCGGATCCACGAAGCGATAAGGCGCCACTTCGACTACTACCGCGAAGAAGCCAGGATCATCGGCGTTATCGAGCAGGTGTCCCGCTACGACGAAGAGGTGGGAGCTCTACGCCAGGCCCGGCACAGGAGCTACCACGAACAGGTCGCCGATTCGATACGCCAGCTCCAGCGACGTGGCCTGGCCGACGCGAGTTTGGACCCGGCGACGGCGGCCGCCGCGCTGGGGTCGATGGTTACCCGTTTCGCCGAAGCGTGGCTGGTCGAGGGCGCTGTCGACTGCAGCTTTGACGAGGCGGTCGACCAAGTGGCCCTGTTGTTCGTCAACGCCATGCAGCTGCGCGCTGACGAGCGCCCTCGAAGCTCGAAGCCGAAGCGATAACTGCGAGCGGCGACGGGACTCGGAGTCACGACCGGGTCTCCGGCTGGCAGAAGCCCAATCGCTCAGTCAGACGAGGGCAGAGGCTTGGCGGTCTTGAGCAGCAGAGGTTGGTCTCCGATCGTGAGGGCACCGTCACCTGGTTTGGTGCAGAGAACCTCAAGGGTGTCGGCATCGTTCACGTATCGCTTTCCGAGCGCGACCGAGCCTTCGAGCTCCGCGTCGGCGTTCCGCGTCGGGGAGCTTTCATTCACGTCGACCATCGCAACGTCCCCGCACCTCAGGTCCAAATCATCTCCCGCAGCCCGGATCACGATGATCTCAACGTCGCTGACCGCGCTCTTGAGGCGGTTGCCAGGTTTCAATTCCAACGCACTGCCCTTCCCCATGAAATTCGTTGCCCCGAAGCGACCATGCCCCGAAGCTGCCATGACCGTGAAGCCAAACCGCCCCGAAGCCGCGTCGACGTTAGCCGTGCGCTGCAGGTCCGCACGGGCGCCCCGATCGTCACGACGGCAGGTCGTGGACGACCGACACAACTTTCTCGTCGAAACTGAGAAGCCCGCGGATCGCGGCGCACTCCGCCAAGGGGTCTTCGTAGCTCCAAGCGACGTCTCGTACGACACTGTCCCCGATGTTCGCGTTCCAGTACGACGCCGTCCCTTTGTACGGACAGTACGTCGTCGTGGTGCTCGCATCGAGAAGGTCCATGCGAGCGTGTTCGGCCTTCACATAAAGGCGGGGATCGAGCGCGGTCTCGTAGACGCCGACCGTCTCGGTCGTATCTACGAGCTCGACTCCCCCGAGCGAGACCCGAAGCCTTCTGCTCGTCCGCAGACAGTCGACCCGGTGGTAAGGATTGCGCGGGTGCCCCGAGACTCGTTCGTCTTCTTCGTACCAACGGTCGACAGCGTCCCACGGCACGTTCACATAACCGGGAGCTTCGTGCTCCGGTTCAGCGGCGATCCCGTTAACGTCTTCCGCGGGAAACGCGTAAGTAGGTGGCATGCCGGCCCGGTGCACGAGCAGCGAGCGTTCGCTGTCGATGACGCACTGCCCCTGTTTGAGCCCTCTCACCCGTCGCTTGAAGGGCTCGACGTAGACGATGTCGCTCGGGATCGGGGCGCTGAAACGGCCGGCGGGTCTTGGGCCGAGCGGGCCGCGGCCGGTCGTGAGGCTCACCGTAGATCCGGATCCGCCGTGTCCGACCTCAGTCGGCGCGCTGGGGACGGGGGGCGAGGGTGACCGATGGCACGGAGATCGACGCGCCACCTTGAAGAAGCGAGTGAACGACGGACACCAAGTCCTTCACGTCGATGAACGCACCCGCCAGGAAGTTGCGGGACTCCCAGATCTGGTGGTAGCCGACGAAGGCTTCGGGGTCCCATTCGTTCGCGAAACCGGTCATCGAATCACCCTCGCCGCCGATGCAGTCACCGACGACCAGTCGAGTGAAGCCGACCTCGGGGTGCTCGGCTCTCCAGGCCTCCACCATTTTGTCGAGTGCCGCCTTGCTCACCGCGTACGCGCCCAACCCCGGCCACGGTGGGGTGAGCGAAGCGCTGACCGAAGAGAGGAATATGGCGGTCCCGCTCGACGCATCCAGGTACTTGAACGCTGATGCGGTGATGAGCGCCGCACCTATGACGTTGGTATCGAACACGCTTCGCCAGGTCTCCGCGTCGGTGTCCATCAGGCCCACGAGCGGGCCGATCGCCGGTGCGTAGACGAGACCGTCTATACCCCCGAGCGCCGAAGCAGCGTCCGCGATAGCCGAGTCGACTGACCCAGGGTCGGTCACGTCGCATCCGATCGCAACCGTGCCGGGGCCTGCCTCGTCGGCCGCGTCTTGAAGTTTGTCGATCCGGCGCGCCAGCAGCGCGACGTTCTCGCCGCGCCGCGCCAGACCCGTACCTATGCAGCGGCCGAGGCCACTCGAAGCACCCACAACGACCGTTCGCAACTTCCGGCGACCTCCCCTTTGGTTCACCCAATATCTTATGGAGGCTCGCACCCGCAAACGAAGGTGCGGCGAAGGGGGTTTCCTGGTGGACAACTTCGAGACGATCCTCTACGAGGAGCGAGACGGGTTCGCGGTCGTGACGCTCAACCGGCCCGAGGTGCTGAATTCGTTCAATCGCGCCATGCAAGAGGAGTTGCGGGGCCTCTGGACGTCTTTGCGTACCAACGACGACGTCCGGGCGGTTGTGCTTACCGGGGCCGGGGAAAAGGCCTTCTGCAGCGGGATCGACAGGACCGAGTCCATCGAGGAGGGCTATCTCGGCGGGCGCCGCGACGGCAGGCCCCGATCTGGCTCCGTTTCGACTCCGTACATGTACAACGACCCCGGGTCCAACCTGAACCCCAAGCAGAACGATTTCTGGAAGCCGGTCGTCGCCGCTGTCAACGGAATGGCTTGTGGCGGCGCGCTCTACATGCTCGGTGAATCGGACATCATCATCGCAGCCGAGCACGCCACGTTCTTCGATCCACACGTGAGCTACGGCATGGTCGCAGGCTTCGAATCGATGCATCTGTTGCAGAAGCTGCCGCTCGGCGAGACATTGCGGGTCATGCTCCTCGGTGGCAACGAGCGCATGTCCGCGGCACGCGCCTACCAACTGGGCCTCGTCTCCGAAGTCGTTCCAGCGGATCAACTCCTCGACAAGGCCATGTGGGTGGCGGGCGCGATCGCCGCCGCTCCTGCCCTGGCGGTGCAGGGCACGCTCAGAGCGGTGTGGATGGCACAGGAGCTCTCCCGCCGCGAGGCACTGAGCCAGGTCTCGAGTCTCGTCTCTCTCGGAACCAAGTACGAAAACATCGAAGAGGGTCAACGTGCATTCAAGGAAGCGCGCCCGGAGTGGAGACTGCGATAAGGCGGCGGGGAGCCGGCCGATAAGGGCGCGGGGAGCCGGCCATAAGGGGGCGGGGAGCCGGCCGATAAGGCGGCGATCAGCCTGCGATGAGCCCGCCTTTTGAGTTCCAGGACCCCGCCATCGCTACAGTTCGCGGGAAGTGAGAAAAAGGAGCGGTTGATGCCCGAGTACAAGTTTCTGCTTTACGAGACCTACGACTCGGGCAAGGTCGTCCGTATCTTGCTGAACCGTCCAGAAGCGCGCAACGCGCAGAACCGCGGCCTGTTGGTCGAGCTCGACGAGGCTTTTCTGCGCGCCGAGGAAGACGACGAGGTACGTGTGGTGATCCTCGGAGGTGCCGGTCCCTTGTTCTCGTCGGGTCACGACCTGGGATCGAAGGTCTCGATGGAAGAAATGATGCCGGGGCCGTCCCAACACGCCACGCGGAAGATCAACGGCGCTACGCGCAAGGGCGCTGAGAACTTGATGCTCCAGGAGTGGCACTACTTCTTCGACAACACGCGCCGGTGGCGGAATCTGCGCAAGATCACAATCGGACAAGCGCACGGCGATGTGTACGCGGCAGGGCTCATGCTGCTGTGGGCGTGTGACCTCATCGTCTGTGCCGAGGGAACCCGGTTCGCGGACGTGGTCGGCGCTCGTCTGGGCATGTGCGGGGTGGAGTACTTCGCACACCCTTGGGAGTTCGGCGCCAGAAAGGCCAAGGAGCTCCTGCTCACGGGCGACTCGATCGACGCCGACGAAGCGCACGCTCTCGGCATGGTCAGCAAGGTGTTTCCATCAGACGAGCTGGCCGACCGGACCGTGCAGTTCGCCAGCCGTATCGCCGAGCTGCCGACCATGACCTCGCTGCTCGTAAAGGAGGCAGTGAACCAGAGTGTCGACAATATGGGCTTCTACAACGCGCTCAATGCTTGCTTCACCCTTCACGAGCTCAATCACGCCCACTGGGCCTGGGTGAACGAAGACCGGTTCCCGGTCGCCAAGGAGGACTCCGGGATCCCGAACTGGCGTGAGGCTCCTCCGATCGTCCCGTCGGTAAAGGACGAGGTGCGCTCGGAGCCCTAGACGGAGCCCTAGACACTGCGGCGCACCTGGGTAGCGGTGTGGATCGGCGGGGGCTGCAAGACTATTGTTCTTGACGTCGATGTCAGAAACTCTCCCACCCAGTCGCTGCCTCGACGCCCCGGGGTGGTAGGCGCCGGAGGTCACGAATGAAGGCAGTGATGGATGGAGTCCGCATCCTGGAGGTTGCGGAGCAGACCTTCGTCCCCGCCGCATCGGCCCTGCTCGCAGATTGGGGCGCAGACGTCGTGAAGATCGAGCACGTCGAGCGCGGGGACGCGATGCGCGGGCTCGGCTCGACGGGGATCCTGTCCATTCCGTCGGACGTACATGTCCTTCTCGAGTACTCGAACAGAGGAAAGCGAAGCCTGGGATTGGACCTCGCTTCACCCGACGGCCGCGAGATCCTCTACAAGCTCGCTGAGCAGTCGGACGTCTTTCTCACCAACAAGCTGTCGGGAGTGAGGAAGAAGTTGAAGATAGACGTAGAGGACATTCGGGCTCGAAATCCCCGAATCATCTATGTGAAGGGGAGCGGTCAGGGTGAGCGCG
>DASPVS010000347.1:0-3858 GCA_035622235.1 Acidimicrobiales bacterium
CTCGCCAGCGCGGCACGTCGCGGACCTTTTTAGGATCCACCCCCTTCTGGATACCTTCGTAGTAGCCGAAGTCGGTGCACCACGAGCATCCGATCTCGCCCGCCGAGACCTGAATCGCAAGGAACCGCAAACGCGGGTCGAGCTTGCGCCATCCCCTTTCGGCGACGGTCTCGATCGCACCCATCGCGACAAGAACTCCGGAATGATGGTTCGCCGCAGCGGCCGGCTCCACGATCTCTCCGAACCGCTTCTTCGAATATTTGGTAGCGAGCTTCGGTATCACGCCTGTCGGGTGATCTATCAGGGGTACGTTCGCCATCTGACCTCCTCGGCGCAACTTGCCACCAGTTTCCGATCGACGACTGCGCCGGGCCGACGATCAGCCAGTCCTCCGGTCAATCGGTCTCACCCAATTGACGTCTGTCGATGTCCGGTTGTGACACTCTCTACGATAGGCGGCGCTCATGACCGCTCATCCATTTCAAGACGTCGCGATCGTCGGGGTATACAACACAGTTCAGGCGAAGCGACTTCCCGACCACGACGCGGAGTCGATCGCACTCGAGGGCGCGATCGGCGCTCTCGAAGATGCGGGCATCGCTCCTTCCGAGGTCGACGGTGTGGTCGGCCAGTTCGCTGCCGAGGCCATCGTGGAGCTCGCCATGGGAGCGCGTACTCGACGCCCGAACATGCTCGGGATCCCCGCTCTCTTGGACGCAGCCGCGTTGATCACCACCCGCCAGTGCTCCGTCGTCCTGTTGGCTGCGGGAGGGGCATCGATGTACACCGACCGTACCGCTACAGCTCCATGGACCCGGCCCGCAAACGAATTCGTGGCGGGCTACGGGCTCTTCACCGCGGCCGAATTCGCATTGATGGCGCGACGCCACATGATCGACCACGGGACGACGCCTGAACAGCTGGCCACCGTC
The DNA here is from genome assembly GCA_035622235.1 of Acidimicrobiales bacterium. Taxonomy (GTDB): domain Bacteria; phylum Actinomycetota; class Acidimicrobiia; order Acidimicrobiales; family UBA8190; genus DASPVS01. The sequence continues at coordinate 933 of DASPVS010000347.1, forward strand.
GCTGCGACGATCCGTAACAACGGCCACGACAACCCCGAAGCGGTTCACTTCGGACGTGGTCCCTTCACCGTTCGTGACGTCCTCGACTCGAGAATGGTGGCAGAGCCGTTTCACCTTCTCGATTGCGCGATCACGTCGGAAGGCGGTTGCGGGATCGTCCTCGCCTCGGCGGAACGCGCCTCGCAGAACAACGGTGCAGTTTGGATCCTCGGCGCGGGCAGCGACTGTCTCGGCCCCTCTTACACCTTCGCACCGGTCTGGGACTTCCGCCCGCGCGACGACGAAGACCCCGCAGGACGGGTTGGCGCAAGGGCGGCAAGATCCGCTTTCCGGGCTGCGGGATTGACGGCGGATGATGTGAACGTGGCCGAGCTGTACGACCCCTTTTCCTTCGAGATAATCCGTCAATTGGAGGTCTTCGGATTTTGCAACGAAGGGGAAGGTGGGTCTTTCGTCGAAGAGGGGAACATCGCGCCCCGCGGATCCATCCCCGTGACCACCGACGGCGGCACGATGAGCTACAGCCATCCGGGTATCGCAGCGCAGCAGTTGCAGCGAGTCATACGAGGGGTCGAGCAGCTCCGAGGTACCTGCGCCACACATCAAGTCGAAGGAGCGGAGGTCGTCATCTGCTCGAACGGCGGATCCGGCGCACTTTTCACCGATGTCGTCCTGCTCGGAAAGCACCGGCCATGACAATGCTCGAGCCTCAGCCTGCCGGGATCCCGGCACCACGGCCCTCGGTGCGCGCAATGCCTTATTGGGAAGGCTGCCGCGCAGGTGAGTTGCGATATCAGCGCTGCGCGAGCTGCGGGTACATCGGTCCGAGACCTTTCACGGTCTGCGGCCGGTGTGGGAGCAACGACGTCTCGTGGGAGAGGAGCCTCGGAAAAGGACGCCTCTACAGCTGGACGATCGTCTGGCGCCCACAGCACCCATCATTCGTCGTGCCCTATTCCCCTGCTGTCATCGAAATGGACGAGGGTTATTGGATGATGAGCGCGATGGTGGGATGTACTACCGATGATCTCGTAGCGGGGATGAGAGTGACGGTCGAATTCCACGAAGTCTCCGACGAGATCACCCTGCCTTACTTTCGACCGGCGTCGGAGCATTGAGTCCCTGACTCGTTGAACCGCTCTCGACAACAGCAGCCAAGAGCTCTCTGTCGCGGCTGTAGGTGAGGATCTGCGACGCCTCGGATGCTTCGACCCACCGAAGTTCGTCGACCTCGCCGGAGGGCTCGAACTCACCTTTTAGAGGCTCCATCAACCAATAAGCGACCGTCTTGGCCCGTCCGCGACGATCGCGATAAGCGGTCGACCCGATGAAGCGCACCGTCCGGCACTCGAGACCTGTTTCTTCTGTCACTTCGCGCAACGCACATTCCTCGAGGGTCTCGCCGGGATCGAGCTTGCCTTTCGGAAACGACCAATCCTCGCGGCCCGGACGATGTATCACCACGACCTCGAGCCGTTGGTCCGAATCATCTCGGGGCCGACGGACCACCACGCCTCCCGCCGCTCGGACGACGCCTGGCTGGCTCCTCGTCCGTCGGCTCACTGCGCCCCCGCGCGCCGCTGCGCGACCCATAACGATGACGCTACCGCGCCGGACGCGGAAATCGGCGGCATTCGGAGTCGGCCTCTCGCTCCTCGATTTGTCCAAAAGGGAGCACGTTGGGCTAGTAGCCTCGCAGCGTGTCCAATGGGGGGTCGGACCACCCGGTCGAAGTCGAGTGGCAATTCGACGCGCTGGACCTCAGACCTGTCGAAAGATGGCTTCTCGCTCTGCAGCGCGAGCGCGAGGATCGTCGTCTTACCGGCGAGGAAGCAAGCCCCGAAACACGCGGCTCTTCGAATCGTTCGGCCGGACCCTTACGGGTCTCCGCTCTGCCCGGTGAAACCCGCCATCTTCTCGATACCTATCTCGACACGGACGACTGGCGGGTCGGACGAGCCGGCTATGTGCTCAGGATCCGCGAAAAGGGCGGGCGGGCGGAGGTCACGCTGAAGGACACGGCTCCCGCTACCGGCGGACTTCGCCGGCGCCTCGAGGTAACCGAACCGCTCGCCGACGGCGACATAAGCGGGCTAGGCGACCGTGGGCCAGTCGGACGCAGAGTCGCAGCCCTGGTCGGCGCCAGGCCACTGCGAACAGTTCTCGAAGTTCGAACCGTCCGCCGTCCCTATTCGATTCACGTATTCAACGGTCGGGACGACGATCAAAGCGGAGGGGTCGCGTCTGTACCCGGAAGACCGATCGGAGAGATCGCTCTCGATGACACGGAGCTTGCGGTCGGACATCACGAGGAACCAGCTCGGCTCCGGCGGGTCGAGGTCGAGGTGGACCCCTCGTGGGTGGAAAGGCTCGAGCCCTTCGTCGACAGACTGAAGCGAGAATGCGGTCTCAGCCCTGCTTCGCTTTCGAAGTTCGAGGCGGGAATCCTGGCCGCTGGACTGAAGGTTCCGGGACCACCGGATCTAGGACCTACTGTCGTCGATTCGTCAGCCACGGTCGGTGATCTCGCTTTCGCAGTGCTCCGCCGAAACGTCTCTGCTCTTTTGATCCACGATCCAGGCACTCGCTTGGGCGAGGACATCGAAGAGCTGCACGACATGCGAGTCGCGACACGCCGCCTTCGTGCTGCGCTCGATTTGTTCTCCGATTCCCTGCCCGTTCGCGCCGGCCACCTCCGTTCAGAGCTCGGCTGGTTGGCCGATGTGCTGGGAGCTGTTCGAGATCTCGACGTGCAGCTCGAGAAGATCAAGGGCTGGCTCGAAGACCTCGACGAGTCGGAGCGTGAAGCGCTATCGCAGCTCTCAGATCTTCTAGGTCGGGAGCGAGAGCATTCGCGCACCGCGCTGTTGGAAGCTCTCGATTCTGCGCGCTACGAGCGACTGATAGCCGGGTTCACTGCGATGGC
>DASPVS010000348.1:0-12701 GCA_035622235.1 Acidimicrobiales bacterium
GTACCAGGCATCATCGGTGCCTTTGATAGAGCCGCTGGCTCCAGCCTCCGAGGCCGTCATCTCCATCCAAGGAGTCACGAAGCGGTTCGGGAGCCACACCGTCCTCGAGGAGATCACCTTCGACGTGCCGCGCGGAAAGACGACCGCTGTCCTCGGACCCTCCGGCACCGGCAAATCCGTGCTCCTGAAGACGATCATCGGGCTGCTAACGCCCGAAGCGGGTCAGGTTTACATCGACGGGGACCCGATCGTCGGAGTCCGAGAGAGGGAGGTGCTGCGGATCCGTCGCAAGATCGGAGTCCTCTTCCAGGACGGCGCGCTCTTCGGCTCCATGAACCTCTTCGACAACATCGCTTTCCCTCTCGTAGAGCACACGAGCAAGACCGACCAGGAGATACGCGGAATCGTCCTGCGCAAGTCGGAGCTTGTCGGCCTCGTCGACCACCTCCACAAGCTCCCCGGCGAGGTGTCGGGTGGCATGCGCAAACGTGCGGGCCTTGCGCGGGCGCTTGTACTGGAACCGGAGATCCTCTTCTTCGACGAGCCCGACTCCGGACTCGACCCCGTCAGGGTGGCCTACCTTGACGAGCTGATAAACACCGTTCACGAAGAGACGGGTTCGACCTTCTTCATAATCAGCCACAACATCGAGTCGGTGAAAAGGACGGCGCACTACCTGGGCCTGCTCTTCCGCTCCAGGTTGGTCGGATTCGGGTCGAAAGAGGCGATGACCTCGTCGAAGGAACCTGTGATCGAACAATTCCTCGCCGGTCGCCCGGAGGGCCCGATCAGCATGGACGAGATGTCGGACGCCGAGGCCACAGATTTGGGCCTCACTCACGAAGCGGACTTCGAAGCTGAATCCGACGGCGTGACCACGGCGCCCTTCGGTACCACTCCGGTGGTCGGTACCAGGCCTGTCTCGCCCGACGACGATACGGCCGTTACGCGAACCGCTCAGCTTTAAGCCTGTAAGAGCCGTCCCCGAAAGCCCTCTAGCGGAGGATCATCAGGGCCACGCGAACCCCTGCGGGGGTCCCACAGGGAGCCCGACACTCACGACATTCGTCGAGGCCGAGAACTGCGTCCAACCCGGATCGGCGACTTGGCCGTTCACGTACGGCGGACAACCCGTCGCTATCGCACCCACCTCGCTCGACGCCGTGTAGCAGTCGAATACCTGCTCGATGCTCGATCCCCAACCGCTCGCATAGCTGTCCAGCTCACTGGCGATTCCGAAGTCCGGTTTCCCGTTCACCTCGAAGACCGGAACGCCGAAGTCGTTGCCTCCTGCGGTCGTCGACGCGCTGGACAACGGACCGGTGAGAGGGGCCGGCGGAACTTGGAGCGGGCGGTAATCGGTGTTACAAGGTTCGGTCGCACCACTGGTTCCACAGAGGTTGGTCGGCGTTGAAGGGCCCGGCGGCGAGGGCACTGTGCTCAACTGCGTGCCGAGCACGACGTCGGTCGGTGCGATCTGTTGTGCATCGGTGACGACTCCGGCGCCCACGAAAACTGCGCTGGTCGTGGCGGCGCTCGTGACGCTCAGGTCGAGTGCACCGTCTGCTTCGACCCCGGAGATGTTGAGGCTCGTGGTCCCCGATGGGAGGAGCGACAGGTCGTAGGCGGAACACCCGGGTACTCCGGTCGGAGTTCCCGGATAGCAGGTAAAGCCGGGGAGCGTGAGGTTGGTCACCGGCGGCGTCGGAGATGGTTTGATGACCTGGCCGTTCGTGGAGGAGACCTGCCGCGTGACGGAGACGAAGTGCAGGCACTGACCAGGAGGTGCTACCACGTTCTGGTCCACGCACGCGGTGGCGCCTTGGGCCTGGTTCTGGCTGTCGCCCTGATCGCAGAAGGCGAAGTCCTGTGCAGTTATCTCAGTCGACAGACTGGGGAGCTCAATTAGACCCGTCACCCAGCCGGTGACCCCGTAGATCTTGGCCTTCCAGGGAAACTGCGTGATCGTCCGATTCGCTCCGAGCGGGAGGCTGTTGTTGTCGGCCTCCCATTCGTCGTAACCGGAGTACACCTGCCCGCCCGACACTTCGGCCTTGAACGGCACGCCGTAACTCTGACCCGGCGGGTAGGTAGCAGCCGGCACGGCCGGTGCCGGACACGTCGGGGCCGCAGGTGCACCGGTCTCGAGGTTGGGAGTCGGCTCGCGGGACCACTGGCCGCCTTTCCATCCCGCGGCGAGGGTCGACCAACTTCCCGACGAGGTCTTGAAGTAACCGACGGCGATGCAGTCAGTGGACGAAGCGCAGGAGACCGAGTGCATGAGGTCTGTGGGCCCCGCCGGACCCGGAATTGAGCCTTCCCGCGACCACGATCCCGCCGAAAAGCGCTCAGCGATGGTGTCGGTCGCCTGCGTCGCGTCGTCGATCTCGCTTCCGACTCCCTGACACTCGGTGCTCGACGAACACGAAATTCCCGAAAGCTGGTCGGTAATTGATATTCCGTGGCGGCTGGGCGTGGTCTGGACGGTCCATGAGCTGCCGTTCCAGCCCTCGACCAGAGCCCCATTGAACGCTTGAGGGCCGACCGCGCCGGCGGCGGTACAGGCGTTCACCGCCCAGCAGGACACGTCGAAGAGCTCGTTCGGGAAATAGTCCCCGGTCGTTCCGAACAGCGGCGTCGTCTCGATCGTCCAAGAGCTTCCGTTCCACTCCTCGGCAAGCGATGTGTATGCCGGGCTACCGGTGGACGAAGAATCCCCGACGGCTACACACCAGTTGACCGAGACACACGAGATGCCGCTCAGGGATGCGCCCACGTATCCGGTGGGATTGGGAGGGGTGGGCACGATGGACCAGTTTCCTCCTGTCCAACTCTCGACGAGTGTGTTGGAGGCCGTCGAAGACCCAGTTATCACGTGCCCGACCGTCATACAGGAGCTCGTCGACAAACACGACACGCCGCTCAGTTCCGCCCCGTTTACACCAGAGGGTTGCTGAGGGTCTTCGAGGGCCCAGCTGGAACCGTTCCAAAATTCAGCCAGCGCCTGCTCGGGTCCCGAGGTGAAGTAGTAGCCCCCTACGGCGAGACAGGAGTCCGTCGACGCGCAAGAAATATCGAGCAGTTCCCCGCCGATCGCCCCCGACGGAGTCGGCGTAGGAACGATGGACCAGCTCGACCCGTTCCACAGCTCCGCCAACGTGAACGGAACGTCGGGCGTGCTGTAGTAATAACCGACAGCCATGCACGCCAGCGTGGAAGCGCAGGAAACTCCTAGCAGGACACTTCCAGTCGAATCTGTCAACGTCGAAGTCGTGGCCGACGAATTGGCCGAGGAATCAGAGGAAGCGCTGGATCCATCCTCTGACGATGAGCTCGTGGTCGAATCAGCGCTCGAACCGATCACCGAGCCCTTCTGATCGGCCGGTCCGCTGGTGTGAACAACCGCGTTGTGGCGTGCGGCCACCGGAGGTGCCATTGGGGCGGCGGGGCCGGCAACTGCGCTGCCTGCATCGGAAACGACGAGCACCACGAGTGCGACGACTACACCGCAAAGAGTCAAGCACCACTGTGCTCGGCCGAATCGTCTCATCTGTCACTGTTTCCGCTGCAGGTCATCGTTCTTCTTCAGGTACTCAACTGATTTATTTATTTGCTGCTACGGGTGAGCGGGCGGTTGCCCGCCCACCCGTAGCGCTTACTGCTCCAATCGCTTGGGTTTGCTACCTCTTCAGCGCTGTGTCAGACGACCGACTCGTTCTGGTTGAAGCTGACGCTTGCGTTGACGACGGTCGAGCCACCGGTGCTGCAACCACTGCCCTTGGTCTTGACAGGGCCACCACTCGAGATGGTCTCGGCGTTGAGGTTGTTGTAACTACCGGCAACCTTCGCCGGACCTGCCGTTACCGTGCACGTGGACAGAGCGGAAGAGGTGAACGTCGCAGACTTCGACGGCTGGTCCAAAGTCAACGTGCTGCCGCTGCTGTTGGCAACCAACTTCCACCCGGTCCCCTTCGTGGTGACAGTGTCGGTTCCACCCAAGCTGTCGGTGCAGCCACTGATCGTGGGTGGCGCCGAAAGCGTGATGGAGAGACCCTTGGACGGGACCACGCCACTGGCGACGAAGGAGGTGCAGTTAACCGTTACAGGAACACTGTCGATGGTGCCCCCGGTGAACTGGAGGTTCGAGCTGGTGCCCGTGTCCGTTACACCTGGATTGCTGAAGTGCTTGGGCGCAGCTCCGGCGACGCTCGACATACCGAGAGTAAGCGTGCCAGCGAGTGCAAGCGAGCTCATCGCAGCGACACCCAGCTTCAATTTGGTGAGTTTCATGATTTCCGTAAGCCCCCTTTTGGGACGATTCTTGGTTTCTTCTATTTGGATTGAGATGTGTGCTGATGAATTCCTGGAGACCAGATCCCCGCTCCCCTTTTTGCCCGGAGAGACCTGGCGAGCCCTGGGCAGTTCGTGCTGTACCGGTTACGCACGATCTGCGATCGTTTTCTCATCAGCTCGGTGGACCCCTCGGTTGACTTTCGGTCATTCTCCTCCCTCCTCGTTGTCGGCCAATGCGAATGTTCCGTCGGCCCATGAGAACGTGATGTGATTCATCGGATTCGTGTTCATCCTGTGGCGGGCTGATAGAGAGACGCCGTTACAGGCAAGCTCGCCGTCGATTGACCCGGTCCGAGCGGCAGGCCGGCGATCTCGTCGATGTTCTCAGGAATCGCACCCGGACAATCGGGAGATTGTTGAATCGCCGGCACAGAGAAAGTGCTGTTGGTCAACGTGCCTGTCAGATGCGTAAAGGGGCCCGTGATGCGCCCAGTGAGGGGGATCGTGAAAGGACCGATCGAGCACGACACCCCGAACAGAGGCCCGGTGCTACCTCCCACCGTTGCGTCGAGCGTGACCGCAAGGCCGTTCACCGAGCTCGCGCAGCTCGTCGTTCCGACGATCGGCCCCGGGTTAGGAGTGAATTTGATGGTGGGGGTCATGCCAGGGACGAGATTCAGCGCGACTTGAAGGTTCCCGAACACCTGGTCATCTGGCTGAGCTGTGACTTGGCTCGAAGCAGGACACTGCGCATTTCCCTGTACCACGGTCACCACCGAGCAGAACGTGGCGTTTATGTTCGAAACAGACGCAGGCCCTGTAACGAGACTTCCGTCGTTGATAGTGCCTACCAGACCCAACTGGTACGGGCTGGTCGGTGGTCCTGCCGAATTCGGAACGCAGTCGTCCGGGAGACCGTCGGCGTTGCTGGAGTCGACAACGGTGCGAGGCATCCTCGGAAGAGCCGTCACAGATCCTCGAACAGAGTGATGAGCCAAACCGCCATAACTGTTGGAACCTGAACCTTTAGAACCTGTACTAGTTGCGGATGCGATCGCAACCGCTAGTGATCCGCCGATTACTGCGAGCGCGCCTAGAACGGTCGCGGCCTTGAGCGACGTCGAATGCGCGCCGGAAAAGCGGGACTTCCGGTCTTTCATGCGATGCGCTCCGATTCAGTGCTAACCCAGCTCTCGAGGCTCATGCTGCTTCTGCACTCGAGGGACATGGGCATCCCCCCTCGCTCCACACTCTGCCCCCGCGCCCGATAGCCGCGAAAGCGTAGCGCCGCAGCATATTCCCCAGAAGCCTTTCCCTCAAACGCGAAATTGGCGGTTTGATCTCCGCTCCGGAAGTTCAGCTTTGCGCAGGGTTTTCCAACGTTTGTGGGTCTTGCAGTCGTTGCTGTCAAGGACTCGTTCGGCAAATAGTTCATCGAGTTCATTGCCTCAACCCCCGGGGTACGCGGGCGAGCTGTTCGCTCCGCGCTGGAGCATGTCGGTAGCAGAACTGGAACACGTGTTAGTCAGATTTGGGGTCGACACCGCCTGCGTCGGACCCGGCATCTGGGCACCCAGGATGTACGGGCAGATCGTGTCCGCTGTATTGATGTCGAGCTCACCGTTGACCTTCCCTCCCTTGACGACCGCCGCGAGATCGTCCGACACACCCGGAAGCAGTGCGAAGATCGCGTGCACTTGAGAGTTGTACTGATCGCTCACTGCCGAACCCACCGACAGGTTGTAGATGAGCGACGAGATCTGTGCGCTGTTGGCGGCTAGGAAGGGATTCAGCTGTTGCTCGGCGGCCTGGCTGTTTCGTATGAGCGCCTGCAGATCCGTGTTGGAGTCACGGAGCTGTCCGGTGAGTGATGCAAGGCCTTGGCTGAAAGTGGCCAGGTCTCCGTCGGTCGCTTCGAGAGTGTTGAGGTCGGTCTGACCGTCGATAATCAGGTTGACGGTCTCCGGCTGCGCATTGACCAGCGCGTCGAAAAGTTGCTGGCCCGTGACGATGATCGTGCGGAGGTCGGGTCCCGTACCGATGAAAGCGCTGGCGAGGAAATTCTCGTTCGTCTGAAGGTCTTGTGGATTGATGCTGTGAAGCATGGCTCCGAGATCGACCAGAGTCGTGCCGATGGGAGTGGGCAGTGTGACGCGGCTCGGCGGGATCACGGTCCCCGAGTGCAGGTCAGGTCCCGCCGCGCTGTTCGGTTGAAGGTCGATGTACTGCTCGCCCAACGCGGAGAGCTCCTTCACCAGCACGGGCCCGTTGTCCGGGATTTTTTGACCGGCTTCGATGGCGAGCTTGATTTCCACTGCGCGCTTCCCCAGATCGATCGCTGAGACCGTACCGACCTGGACGCCCCGGTACGTGACGTCCGCGCCGGGGTACAGCCCGCCCGCACTAGGTACGACTACAGACACAGGGAACGGCTGCGACGTCACGTGATACTGCAAGATGTCGAAGACGATGTAGTAGAAGCCGAGCACGATAACGATCGCCAAGGCGATCATCCGGGGTACGAGGCTGCGCCGCATCAGAGGTTCCCCCCCACCAGAGGTTCCCGGATCAGAGGTTCTCGCCGCATCAGAGGTTCCCCGCGATCAGATCTGAGACGGCCTGTGCACCGGTGGCAGGCGAGTTGGCGGAATCGTTTGCGAAATTCACCGACGTCTGCGAGATGTCACCAACCGGTGTGGCTTCGAAGTTCCCGGGTGGGAGGAACACGTTCACTACGGCACTCGCTTGCAGGTAGTCGCCTGGCGCCACCTTGGGGGTCTCCGCTTCGAAACTTGAGAGGTCTCCAAGATCCGGGCCGAGCTGCGCCGAGACCGACTCGAGTTGTTCCACCACCGGTAGAAGGTCTTGGGCGTCGTTGACCGAGTTCTGCCCGCTCTGATCGGCGACCTGAGTGCCGACGGCACCGAGGTTCGACAACTGCGTGAGCAGCTCCGAGAACTGTTGGTTCTCGCTCGCCAGAACGCCAATTGCCGGAGCGATCGTGTCTATTCCGTTGGCGATCGTGTTTCGACCACCGTTCAATTCCTGGCTCAAGTTCGAAAACGACGCGAGCGCATTGTCGATCGAAGTCCGGCCTTGTGCGAGGTCTCCCACGCCGGTGTCGATCGTGTTCAGGAATGACCGGATCTGTGGTTGGTTGCCGTTGAAGGTGTTGTTGAGCTCGTGGATGATCGTTTGAAGCTGGTTCAGCCCACCGCCGTTCAAAAAGAGGGAGAGAGCGGCGAAAGTGTCCTCGACACTGGGCGCGGTGTTCGTGTCGCTTTCCGGGATCACAGAACCAGGATGGAGGAACCGGATCACCGGGCTGCCTACCGACGCGGACAACACCGGCGGCTCCTGCAAGAGGACGTACTCGTCCCCCAGGGGATTGTCGAAGCGGATCTCAGCCGTTGTGCCCACCGGAAGTTTGACCGAATCCTTTATCTGAAGGGTCAGATCGGCCTTGAAGTCCTGCGTCGCTATCGTCCCGACCTGGCCGACGACTTCGGGGCCGATTCGAACCTGCGCATTGTCGGGCAGGTTGAGCACGTTGGCGAATACCGCTCTGAGCGGATACGTGGCGCCGCTCAGCCCGCTGATCTTGGGAAGGGCCTGCAGGCTCAGCCCGCACCCCCCGAGCGCGAAGATCGCGGCCGTTGCGCACACGACGACCGCCGGAGCACGAAGTTTGCGGATCATGGCCGGCCGTTCACGATCGCGCTCAGCGAGAGATTGGGGCCGCTCGAGGATCCCGGCGGAGTCGGAAGCGCCGCGAGCAAGCCGTTCACGCCACATCCGAGGTCCACGGTCGGGATCTTGTCCTGGGACTGGTCTATGGCGAGCAGAAGGAGGCGCAGAAGAGCACTTCCGCAAACCGACTTCGAAAAGGCCGCAGACGGCCCCATCGGGTCGAGTCGCGCTTTCAACGCCGCGCCCCCTCCGGGTGCGTTCGGGTCGATAGCGGCTGAGATGTTCGAAAGCGAGATCGGAAGGTCGTTGTACGCCTCGGCGAGCTGGGTCTGCTTCTGCGCAACGGCCGCCGCGAAAGCATCGAGGTTTGCGACGCTGTTGCCGAGCGCTGAGGCGTTTGTCTGAGTGAAGTTGGCGAGCGCGCCCAATGCTTGTTGCAGATTGGAGAGCGCAGCGCCGAGATCGCTGTCATCGGAGGACAGGTCGGTGCTCACTACCGCGAGGTCGTTCGCAAAAGCTTGGTAAGTCCCCGTGTACTGCGATGCCACGTAGCTCAAGTTGCCGAGATTGTCGAAGAGCGCGGTGAGCTGAGGGCTGTTGGACGATAGAGCGCCGAGCGCCTTGCCTAGCGAGGTGAGCGTCGAATGAAGGGCTGCCCCGTTGCCGCCGAAAGCGTGCGCCGATCCCGCGAAGAAGTCCGACAGCGCTCCGTGGGCGTTTGCACCGTTCGGGCCGAGCGCCTTTGCGAGTTGGTCGAGACTCGTGATGATCGCGTCCACCGAGATCGGTACCGCTGTTCTCGACAACGGGATGACGGCGCCGTTCTGCATCTTCGGCCCGGATGTGTAGCCGGGGTTGAGTTGGACGTAACGGTCGTTCACGACCTGAGGCGCCATGATCAGCGCGTCGGCGTTCGCCGGGATCGGCGTCGAGTTGGGCACTTGCATCACGACCGTCACGTACGTGGGACCCGGGGTTATCTGTGTGATCTTGCCCACCGGGATGCCGAGGACGTCCACTTGGTTGTTGACGAAGAGGCCCGGCGCCGTAGCGAACCTGGCAGTGATCGTCGTCTCACCCGGCCCACTCGTCACAACTGCAACGAGAACTCCGAGTAGCAGCAGCCCGAGCACCGCGGCACCGCCAATCACTTTCGTGCGCCGCGGCAGTTCGCGAACCCCTGAGGTCGCCCGCCGTAGCCGCTCCGATATCCGGCTCGCGAACGACCTCTTGATCACGACCTGCTCCGGGCTCACGGCCGGCACCCCACTTCCGGGTTGCTGCTCGGAAACGCGCCTTTGGCGGAGCACTGTTCCGACAGATTGTCGGGAATCAACAGTGTGGGCACCGCGGTGTCGACGAAGGCGCCCGAGCCAGAGGAGTTCGCCGCGTAACGACTGAAGGCGGCGAGGATCGGGATCGCCTGTCCGAAATCGTTGCTGTCCTTGGCGAGGATCGCGGAGACCGACTGGAGGTTCTGGAGAAGAGAGGTAAGCTCAGGCCGGTTCACCGAGAGGATGGACGTGATCTCCTGGCTGAGAGAGGCGGTGGAGTCGAGCAATTCCTTGATGGCGTCTCGACGCTGCTCGAGCACCGACAAGACGAGATCACTTTGTCCGAACAGGTCGTACAGCTGACGACTACGCGCCGAGAGGACCCCCGTGAGCGCCGCACCTTCCGTGACGATCGTGGACAGTTGATTGCCCTCGTCGCCGATGACTTCGGACATGTGCGCGAGCCCGTTGAACGCGCTCGTCGTCTCGCTCACCTGAGTCGCATTGAAATTTTGGCCGGTGACTTCGAGCGCCTGCTCGAGCTGGGGAATGTTGTACTGCTCGATCTCGCTGCCGAGTCCCGACAAGTCGGTGACGAGGTTGTAGGGGACGGTTGTCCGCGAAAGAGGGATCGGTCTCGTAAGTGCCCCGCGTCCCGAAGGAGAGAGCTCCATGTACTCCGTGCCGACCGGGCTCAAGACCTTTGCTGCCGCAGAGGTCTTGGATCCGAGGCTCACTCCCGAGACGTTGAAAGCCACCTGAACCTTGTTACCGTCGAGGCTCATTTTCGTTATCGAACCGATCTTCACCCCGTCGATCGTCACGATGTCCCCCGTCGCCAGTCCGCCGGTGCTGGCGAAGTTCGCCTCGTAGGTCGAGTTGTTGTGGATGAGAGGAAGGTTCTGGAATTGGAGTGCGCCGGCGATAAGGACCAGCACGACTATCACTCCCACGAGGCCGACCACGGCGCGGTTTCTCTCACGGAACCGTTTCACGAGCAGCTCGCAGTGTGAACGGATTGGTCACCGACCGGGCCCGAAGGGAGGTTCACGGGGTTCGGGTACTGACCACTTGGGTTGACCCCGGGGATCAGGCTTATGTTCAGCTGACCGTGGACGTTGATCGTGAGGTTGCAGAGATAGACGTTTATCCAGTTCCCCGAGCTCTGGATCTTCGTCAAGGCACCGATCAGCCCTGGGAAGCCCGACAGGACGCCGTCGAGTCCCTGCTGGTTCGCCGAAAGCGACTGCACGGCGTGTGACAGCGTCTGGATGTCCTCGTTGAGCGCAGGCTGTGACTCGTTGATGAGATTGCTCGTGATGCTCTCCGCGGAAGCCAGGTTGTCGATGGCAGACCCGAGCTGCGCACGCGAGCCGGCCAGGCCGCGGAGAAGGTCGTCGAAATTGCCTATGAGCTGACCCAGCTGTGTGTCATGGACCCCGACGGTGTTGAGCAGGCTCGAAAGGCTGTTCAACAGAGCGTCGATCACCTCTTGGCGATCCGCCAGGTTGTTCGTCAAAGTCGCCGTTTGGGCCAGAAGATCCGAGAAGGTTCCCGACTCACCCTGGAAAATCGCGACGATCGAACCGGCGAGCTGGTTCACTTGATCAGGGGAGAGAGCGGAGAACAGCGGTTGGAAACCGTCGAAGACAGCGGTTAGATCGATCGCCGGCGTGGTCCGCGATTCAGGAATGACAGTTCCCGCGCGAAGCGGGCTTCCTCCGGGCTGACCCGGAAGCAGCGCGAGAAAACGTTGTCCCAGCAGGTTTTCGAAGTGGATAGCGGCGAGAGTGTTTGTGGTGAGATGTTGTGAGTCGTCGACGCTGAACGCGACGTTCGCGTGATTGCCCTGAAGCGTGACCGCGTCCACTTTTCCGACCTCGACTCCGGCAACCCGAACGGTGTCGCCGGGCTGCAACCCCGAAGCGTTTGTGAAATTTGCCGAGTACGCGTTGGCCGCTCTCGTGTCGAGATCCAGCAAGGAGGTGATCACGATCGTCGTGAGCAGCACTGAGACGATCGTGAAAGCCACGACCTTGACGATCGTGCGCCCGAGGCCGGGCCGAGGGTGGTGCGTCCTCACGGTTGTGTCACCAGTTGCTCGAGGATCGGTGAGAGAAGAAGGGTCGACACAGCAGGCGAGGAAGGAGGCGATCCCTTGAGCGCAGTGACGATCTGCGAAATGGCGCTGACTTCCGCAGGAGCGGCCATCACCTGTGAGGTCGACGACGTGAGGTCGGACACGAACGTGGAACCGCGGCCGGCTCTGGAGGACGCGCTCGTCACGATCGCACCCGAGGACGTGTAGGTCGGAGGGTTCACGAACCCTGGCCCGAGACCGCCCGAAAGGTACGCGGCCGCTTGAGGCCCTCCTAGCACGGCGAGACCGAGGTCAGCCGGGTTCGCGACGAACTGGCTGTCGGTCAACGACAGATAGGGCCCGGACGCTTCGGCGGCAGACCAAGCGCGAGCCCAGGCGTCGAGCCCGGAAAGAAGCTGCGAGATCTCCTTCGGGCTCTGGGAGATGTCTTTCAGGAATGGGCCCGAGTCCGCCGCGAGCACGTTGTAGGGCTGCTGGATGGCAGCAAGCAACTGGCTCGTCTCTCCGACCAGTGTCACTCCGCCGGTGATCGACTGACGGACCCCCGACGCCTCGTTGTTGACCGTCTGCGCGGTGGTGGTCTGGTTGGCGAGGATCTGGAGGATGTCGGTGGTGGAAGCCGCGAATTGGTTCGCGACGGGCACGAAGGTGTTCAAGTTGGACACGACGGTCGGCCACAACGACTCCATCTGCTGGAAATAAGCGTTCCCCCGCACGAAGTTGTGCCCGAGGGAAGTGCCGTTGCCCGCCAGCGCGCCCGCGACGGCGGTGAGGGCAGCGTCCAGCTCAGCGGGATGGAGCTCAGTGAGGAGGTTGTCGAGATCGCCGAGCGTTGCCTGTAGGGAAGCTGTCTGGCCGGTCAGCGCGGGGATGGTCGCGCCGGGGCGCAGCGTGGCCTTACCGATATGCGCGGGTGGAACGAGCTCGATGTAGGGGTCCCCGAAAAACGATACGGGCGTTTCCGTCGCGCGCACCCCGGCGGGTATCGCGTGCAACTGCGAGGGGTCGAGGTGGACCGTTACGAGCACCAAACCCCCGGGTACCGACTTACCTTGGCTCGCCACGGTCCCGACCGTGACGTTTCGGTATTCGACGGGTGAGCTGAGGGCGACCGCCGTCGAAGAAGCGGGCAGCTGTGCTTCTGCGACCGCGTAACTCGAGAAACTCCCTCCGAACGACGAGAACACCAAGACGACGATCCCGACGAGGAAGAGCACGAGAGCGACACCAAGGGCTATGAGCCGCCAGGACCAGGTCCGTGGCGCACTCACAGGTCCGGTGGGCGCCTCGGTCGGCGCCGGCGCGGGAGGGGAGGCGACGGTCAACCCGTCACCTTCACGGGG
>DASPVS010000349.1:0-2730 GCA_035622235.1 Acidimicrobiales bacterium
ACAAGTTCGCGCAGTACCTGTTCAATTGTCCGGAGTACCTCGAGTGCCTCTTCGGCGCCTTCAAGGTCGGGCTGGTCCCCGTGAACACCAACTACCGCTACAGCGACGAGGAGCTCGTGTACCTGTGGGACAACGCCGACGCCGTCGCCGTCGTCTTCCACGGCAAATTCACCGAGCGGATCGAGAGATTGCGCAGCCGGGTGCCGAAGGTGAGGACATGGATATGGGTGGACGACGCAACTTGCGATTGTCCGTCGTGGGCGATTCCCTACGAACAGGCGGCGGCCGCTTCCGACGGACGAGTCGAGCCCCCGTGGGGCCGCAGCGGCGACGACCTCTACATCCTTTACACGGGGGGCACTACCGGAATGCCGAAGGGCGTCATGTGGCGCCAAGACGACCTCTTCGTCCACTTGAACGCAGGGAACATGGTGAAGGTCCCCGAGGACGGCGGTCTCGAAGGTGTAAGAGAAACCCTCGCCGGCCCGGGACCGGTGCTCATTCCCGCTTGTCCGCTCATGCACGGGACCGGAGCGTTCACGTCCATGGGAGTCATCTCTGTGGCAGGGTGCGTGGTGCTTCTCACACAGAGGCATTTCGACCCGATCGAGCTTCTCGACACGATCGAATCTCGAAAGGCGAACGCCCTCGCCATCGTCGGTGACGCCTTCGCCAAGCCGATGCTCTCGGCTCTGGACGAACATCCCGGACGGTGGGATCTTTCGAGCCTCGTCGCCATCATCTCGTCAGGCGTCATGTGGAGCGAAGAGACCAAACGTGGCCTTCTTGAACACCATCGTTCGATGCTCCTCATCGACGCGTTCTCGTCCTCTGAAGCTCTGGGCATGGGAACCTCGGTCTCCAGCGCGGGCGGAGCGGAGCACACTGCGCACTTCACCTTGGGCGAACGCGTTCGAGTAATCGACCCGGACACCTGCGAGGACATCCCTGCGGGTTCGGGGCGACGCGGGGTCCTGGCACTCGCCGGCCGGAACCCTCTCGGCTACTACAAGGATCCTGACAAGTCCGAGAGCACGTTCCGCACCATCAACGGTGTTCGGTATTCCATCCCCGGCGATTGGGCTGAAATCGAGGACGACGGCTCGATACAGCTTCTCGGCCGCGGATCCGTGGTGATCAACACCGGCGGGGAAAAGGTCTTTCCGGAGGAAGTCGAAGAGGCCATCAAACGACATCCTGCTGTGCGCGACGCCGTCGTCGTCGGAATTCCGGACACGCGTTTCGGCGAGATGGTGACAGCGCTCGTCGAGCTGAAGGACAGAACGAGCTTCAATTCCCGGTTAGCTCTGTCCAACGACGGTGTCATTTCGGCGCCGACCGAAGACGACATCATCGAGTACGTGAAATCGGCGCTCGCAGGCTTCAAAGCGCCGAAGCGCGTGTTCTTCGTTGACTCCATCGGAAGAGCCCCGACGGGCAAGGTCGACTACGCGCGGCACAGGAGCGAGGCCGAGAAGTTCTTGGCTGAATCGGCCAAAGCGGGCACTTGACTCGAGCCTTCGGGCTCAACCTCTTCCGGCGTTGCGACCTTGGCAGCCGGACACCCTTTCCGGCGTCCAGCCTCCGGACTCAGCGGCTGCCGGCGACCGTTGCCGGCGTTCAGCCTTTGTTGGCGCCGTTCTCCCTGACGAAGTCGTTCACGGCGTAGTACGCGTCAATCGATTCGCCGGCGTCACCCCAGAACCCCTCTAGGACGTCGTACGCAATCGTTTGCTGCTCGACGTACCAATTGTTGACATCTGTGATCTCGAGCTCACCTCGTCCTGACGGTTCCAGCGTTTCGATGATCCGAAACACAGTCGGGTCGTACAAGTAGATACCGGTCACCGCGTATCCACTGGGAGGATCCTCGGGTTTTTCCACGATCCGAACGATCCTGTTCTGGGTGTCGAACTCCGGAACACCGAGATGGCGCAGATGGACCGGATCGTTCTCTTGGGTGAGCAGGATCCGAGCCCCCGTCCCCTGAGTGGCGAACCGGTCGACAGAGGTGCGGAAAGTTTGTTCGACGATGTTGTCAGCCAACATCACGAGCACGGGCTCGTCGTCTGCAAAGCGCTCCGCGAGGCCCAGCGCCTCGGCGATCCCGCCGGGTCGATCCTGGTACGCGTACTGGAGTCGGTCGATCCCGTAGTCGTGACCGTTGCCGAGAAGCCTGAGAAACTCGCCGGCATGGGTCCCGCCGGTAACGAGCATGATCTCGCCGATCCCGGCGAGAACCAGAGCCTCGATCGCATAGCTGATCATCGGCCGGTCGTAAATCGGAAGGAGGTGTTTGTTCGTGATGCGCGTCAGCGGGTGGAGCCTCGTCCCCGTCCCCCCCGCCAGTATGACGCCCTTCACGAAAACAAGAGCCTAGGAGTACCGGTTCGAAGACGCCAACGCACCGGGGTCGGCTGCTCGTATGACGGCGTCGCTGAACTTCGGCCATGCCGATTTCGCCCACGGGCCGAACTCGCGCTCACATAGAGCCGCGCATCCCAAGCCCGAAGAGGGGTCGACCCACAAAAAGCTGCCCGAACGCCCGAAGTGTCCGTAGGTCGCGGCGGAGTTGTTCTCGCCCGTCCAATGTGGCGCCTTCCGGTCGCGCAGTTCGAACCCGAGGCCCCAGTCACAAGGGTCATAGCTCCCAAATCCCGGCAGCACCCCTGCCAGGCCGGGGAAGGCCACGGCGGTCGCCGCGGAAAGGGTCGCCTGCGAGATCAAGCG
>DASPVS010000350.1:0-11260 GCA_035622235.1 Acidimicrobiales bacterium
TGGACGGCAGACGAGGCCCAATCTCGAGAGGTACTCGACGCTTACACCCGGGCGGGAGGCAACTTCATCGATACCTCCAACTCGTATCTCGTGGAGCACGGTAGATCCGAGACGATCATCGGACGCTGGATCGCGGACCGCGACAACCGTGAGGACCTCGTGGTGGCGACAAAGGTCGGCGGCGGTAGGGAGCCATTCCGCAATCTTCGGCCTGAGACGATCCAAAACGAAGCGCGCGCCTCCATCGAGCGCCTTCAGATCGATCGCATAGATCTGTATTACGCCCACTTCGACGATCAACAGACGCCGCTCCAGGAGTCGTTGGGCGCCTTCGATTCGCTCGTCAAGGATGGCATTGTCAGGCATCTCGGTGCTTCCAACTACACACCCGAACGGCTCACCGAAGCGCTACGCCTTCAGCGCGAATTGGGTCTCTCGGAATTCACCGTGCTCCAGCCGCACTACAACCTGGTCGAGCGCGAATTCGAGCGAACGCTGCTTCCTGTTGCGGAGACGTGGGACCTGGCTGTCCTGCCCTACTTCGCTTTGGCGATGGGGTTCCTGACGGGAAAGTACCGCCCCGGCAGGGGCGACGTCGACTCTCAACGTGCCGAGGCAGCTCGCAGGTACCTCGACGGTGGGGAGCGAGTGCTGAAGGCGCTGGATGAAGTTGGAGCTGCTCACCGAAGTAGCGTGGCGGCAGTTGCCCTCGCTTGGCTCCGCGCACGACCGAAGATCGTCGCGCCGATTGCCAGCGCTCGAACCGTGAGTCAGCTGGACGAGATCCTTCCGTCGGTGAAGCTCGATCTCACCGCCGACGAAATCGAACAGCTGTCGAGTGCATCCGAAGTGTCGTAAGCGAACCGGTCTTGCACGAGCCCGCTCGTCGGCCTGTGACGTCTCGGATCTTCGTGTTCGCTGGACCTCGAGAACCTAGGGTCAGGGGTTTGGAAGACCCAGGAATGGGAACTCGGCCAAAAGGTCGTCATGTGGCTTGAGGCCACCGGATGTCTCTCTTCCGTGTGTCAAAAAGCCCATGCGATAAGTGAAAACGTCGTCAGTCGGGACCCGGCCGTTCGGATAGGCCGCCATACGATTACGGTCGAAGTGGAGTATGTCGGGTAGGACGCCAAGAACGGCAGCCCTCGCTTCACCGGGCGGGTACCCCTGGCTTTCGAGGACTTTAGACAACGTCGCCAGATAATTTTTTACGTCGTCGACCGGCTGTGTCGCGTTGTACTCATCCTTCTCGTCATCGGGCATTAGGATCGGGTCGAACGACGGGTTACCTCCACGGTCCATTTGCAGGAGCTTGCCGTCCTTCCGAAGTGACACCGTCATCCAGACTCCGATCGTGTCACTAGGGCCGAGCATGTCGTTCGGCACCTCGATCGCGATCGACAATACGTTCTTCCCGGCGAAGGTGTCCTTGCCTGTCCACTGGAAGTTGTGGAGAGCACCATCTGCATCGGCGAAGAACGGATCGCTGCGAACCCCGACGAACATTCTGCACAGACCGATATCTACAGGCATGGCAGCGGCATCGAACCCCACTGGAGTCGACTGGATCAGCACCTCGCCGCCCGGTTCCGGGTCCTGAGCGTCCTGTCCCGTCGCATAGTAAGCGGTGGCGAACTGCATCTTTCTTTCAGGCTCTGAAAAGACAAAGGAAAAGGCGGCGTCCGCCAGAGCGTCGTCGTTGTTGTCTATGTTGAGGCGATAGACCGCCTGGGGATGGAACTCTGACCCTCCGAGGAACGGATCGCAGTCCATGATGAGTACCGTCTTGTCGGGGGCGTCGTGCGCTTGGAAGACGAACAGGTCGGTAAGGTCCAGGCGTGCATCACCACCGGGTGATTTGAGATTTGCCGCGCTGAAATGGTTTGACATTCCGTCTCCTTTGGTACTGGCCGATCCGCACGACAGCATCACCCGAATTGGCGCTCTTGATCCTTTAGTGACGAAGAGACTTCTAGAAGACGTCGACGAAGTTCGACCTTCGGCGAGTCCTGCTCCCAACGGCTAACCCCATTGAGCTTGGAGTCTTAGGGTCAGGCGATGAATTTGAGGAGTGCGCTGTTCACCTGGTCCGCGTGGGTCCAAGCGATGGCGTGGGGCCCTCCCTTGATCACTACGGTCTCGAGGTCCTTGATCATTCCTGGGAGCCGTTCGCCGGTCTTGGGGAAGGGAAGGACGTGGTCGTCGTCGCCGTGGATCAGCAGCATCGGTACGTCGATCTCGGGAAGGTCCGCCCGGAAGTCCGTTTCCCAGGTCCTGATACATGCCACAGCCGCAGTCCCCGATGCGGATACGGCCACGTTCCAGCTGGCCTGATAGGCCTGGTCGCTTACAAGGTTCCCGCGGAACTTGTCGATGTTGTAGAAGTTGTCGAGGAACCCTTTCATCCACGCCGGTCCGTCCTGGCCTGCCGCTTGAATGAACCCGTCGAAGATGCTCCCCGGCAGACCGTCCGGGTTGTCAGTGGTCTGAAGTAGGAATGGGGGGATAGCCGATACCAAGACCCCTTTGGCAATCCGCTCCGAACCGAATCGTCCAAGGTATCGGACAACTTCGCCGGTTCCCATCGAGTGTCCGACGAGGGTCACCTCCCACAAGTCCAACGCGTCCAAGAGCACGCGGAGGTCGTCCGCAAGAGTGTCGTAGTCGTATCCGCACGTCGGCTGGCTGGATTTGCCGAATCCACGTCGGTCGTAGGTGATCACGCGACAGCCTGCGTCGAGCAGCACAGGAACCTGCTTGTCCCAGGCACGGCTACTGAGCGGATAGCCATGGATCAAGACCACGGGTCGGCCTGAACCGTGGTCTTCATAGTAAATGTTGGTCTCAGTGCTGTTTTCCTGGCCGACCGCGATCTCGGACATAGGTCCTCCTCCCGGGAGAGAGCACACAACCCCTGTGAACCTGGGTGGGGAAACAACTCACAGTGCGATTTCGGTTACGTACCCAAGATGGTCTCTCGGAATGTCTGTCGCGCCCGTACTGACTACTGGTCTCTTCCCGGTCTCCGATCACTCTTCAGAAGCTGTGTTGGTCGAACGGAGATGAGCCGCGTTACGGTCGAATCAGTGCGGACCATCCGCTCTTGGCGCACGACGACGGCGGGTCTGAATGATGGACCCGTGCCATTCACTGGTGCGATCACCCACCCTTGAACACCAGCATTCGAACAGGCTTCACTAAGGATTCGTGCCCAGCAGGACCGGGATAGGAATGTCCCGGGGGCATGGGTTAATCGGATGAGTTGGGTGGTCATAGCGTGAAAAGCTCGCACGACTGGTTAGTCGAAGTAGTCGATTCCCTTTCGGCGGCGTTAGCGGCTGCCGACTTGACAACCGCACAACTGCAGGCTCCACCGGCCGCTGAAGTAGCCCTCGAGTTGGCGACGAGAAGCATGTGGACGGCCCTGGTTGCGCTGCAAGAGTCCCGACTGGCATTCATGGCGGACAGATGAACGGCGTGAAGGTGTTCCAACAGGGCGAGCTAAACGCCCTCGACAAGAGTGGGTCGCTTCGAGATAGGGCGGCTGAAGAGACCGTGATCGACAGGGCGCTGAGGCTGGCCCTTGTGGCGACACGCCAGACTCTCGCATGGCATGCCGGCCTCTGCGACTCAGAGGAGTCGATGGAGATCCTTCTGAGGGCTCTTGAGGAGATGCTCTGCTCCCCGAAAGATGGAGCCACGTCACCGAACGTCATGAGCTGATTGGTCGCGCATCGGTCGATCATCGCTCGAGCTCCAAATCGAGACGCGCTCGATGACCGCGCCCGAGGACATCCCAACGTGCGGGAGATGTCTAGAACCAGCTGTCAAGCGTTCGATACGGAGAGCAGGTGCGCCCGCTCGACACCACTCTTGGTAGAAGACGTTGCTCCAGCCAGGCCGCCTCCGCCTCGACGCCGGCCTCAACGGGGCCCAATTCCTCGAACACAGAGTTGATGAAGTTCAGAATTTCGTCGACGCGACTGCTGGGCTTCGGAAGACGCTTCTCTCTTCGAATGATCTGCATCAGACCAACCCTCCTGCATATTGGCGCACGCACGCCGAACAGGGCATTCGGCTCGAGATCCTCAATAGCGTTCGAAGTGCCCGAGGATCAGGTCGCCGGGTGCCGCCGTCACGACAGCGCGATGAAGATGCCGCCTCCATCCAGCGCATCGTGTCGAAACGATGAGGCTCTTCATCTGCGACTCCAAGGAGTCGATAGGTGCTCTCAACTTGCGGTTCAATCGAGCGCCACAAGTCGAGCAAACTGAGGCCTCGGCGATGTACTGGTAAATGCGCTCCACGAGCCACAACTCGACCGCCGAGTATTCGGGGCGTTGAATTCCTGGGGCTTTGAACGACGCCGGTTCGGGCTGCGAATTGCCCCATGCTGAAAGGTCTGAAGGCAAACCCGAGCCGAAAAATGATGACCAAGACACGTGCCACCTCCTTCCGCCGTCTCCGGCGACTTTTACCGAACCATTTCCACCGATCAATCGTCAGGCTCGCGCTTCATTACGAAATTTGCGCCCGTAGGGAACCCTGGTCTGGACATGATCAACTGACCGTCG
Source organism: Acidimicrobiales bacterium (assembly GCA_035622235.1). Taxonomy (GTDB): domain Bacteria; phylum Actinomycetota; class Acidimicrobiia; order Acidimicrobiales; family UBA8190; genus DASPVS01. The sequence goes on from DASPVS010000350.1 coordinate 4,575, forward strand.
CTCGTTACCCGCCTTACCCACAGGTGCCGGATGCCGAGACATCCGCGCCTCGGCCCGTAAGCCAACCGTGCCTGTCTACCTGTTCACGCTGAGAGGCATCGCGAAGTCATGAAATGTGGATACCGCGCGTGCGTGCCATATAGACCTCGGCGGCCTTCGATGCCTCGTCTGGCGTTTTTCCACCTTCACGCGCGTCCATGTAGGCGGCGTACCAATCCCACCAATTGTGCTTCGGTGCGACCTTCTCGAAATGATCATGGTGTTCCGCCGTCTCATGCAAGAGATCAGCCAAAGCCGCTATATCCATCGAGTTACCTCCCTGGTGGGCAAGCGTTTCGGGTTCCCCGACGACACCGATTCGATCCCAGGTAGCCAGTCTCACTGACTTTGAGTGGGTGCCTGAGGTGCGTCCGGTCGGATACCGGACCGAGTTGGTGACGAATCATCGTACGGCGACTCCAAAGTGTAGGAGCAGAACAAGACCAGGCGACCGCCCTCCCACCACTTGGGTCAGGTGAAGTCGGTGCGATACCCACCAGGACCACCGAAGACCTACACATCTCGACACCTGGGATCTCGACACCTGGGATCGTGGGACCAGGGAGAGATAGCGGACCAGTGTGCGACACCGGTTCGAGCCTTGGCATCTGGCGCGAGACTGTGCGGAACGTGGCTACGAGGGCTGACGAGCGAAAACGCCCGTTGAATTGTGTGATCTTGGACAGTCCTAGTCGAACTGGTTGTCGGAGAGCCGATGAGCAGACCAGAGAAGGTACCTCGGGTTGTCGTTGTGGGGTCCGGTTTCGCTGGATTCCATTGTGCGCGGACCTTGGATCGCCGTCTCGGGCGGGCTGCAAACCTGTCCCTGATCAATTCCGTAGATCACATGGTCTACTCGGCCTTGCTTCCCGACGTGGTTGGCGGGGTTGTCGATCCCAAGTCCATCGCGACGCCCCTCGCCGCATCTCTTTCCCACACGAACGTCGTGGTTGGAACTGTCACGTCCGTCGACCTCGATCGGCAGACGTGCACGGTGGACGGAGTGGAGAATCGCGGACTCGTGCTCGGGTGGGATCGCTTGGTGCTCAATCCTGGGTCTGTGAGCCAGACCTTCGGCATCAAGGGCGTGGAACAACACGCTCACGGGTTTAAAACGCTCTCCGAGGCCCTCTTCCTGCGTGAGCGGATTCTCAGCCGGCTACAACTTGCCGCGACGACGAACGACCCGACCGAAAGAGAGCGGCATGCCTCGTTCGTCGTCGTCGGTGGAGGCTTCACCGGATTGGAGTTGGCCGCGCAAGGAAGAGCGCTTGCTCGACGTGCGCTTCGCCAGCACCCGGGCCTCAACGTCGAATCGGTCCGCTGGACTGTGATCGAGGCAGGAAAGACCGTTTTGGATCAATTTCCGGAACGTCTCGCTCGCCGCGCCGTAAATCGCCTGGAAAGTGGAGGCGTCCAAGTTCGCATCGACGCCCCGGTCGCAGAGGTTGAATCCGACCAGGTGCGGCTCGAGAACGGAGAGTCCATATCTACCGATACGGTTGTCTGGACAGCAGGCGTCACGCCTCCACCACTCATTTCACAACTCGGGTTGGGACTTGACCACGGGCGGTTGATCGTCGACGATTGGTTGAAAACACCTGACCATCCAAATGTATTTGCTCTCGGAGACGCCGCAGCAGTACCGGATATCACAGAACATGGACAGCCTGCGGCGCAGACGGCTCAGAATGCGCAGCGTCAGGGCGTAGCTGCCGCGCGAAACGTGGCGGCATCGTTGGGCTATGGCAAAGCACGGGTGTACAAGCATCGCAACCTCGGGTTCGTCGTCGATCTGACCGGTCGAAATGCGATTGCGACGCCACTCGGATTGAAGCTCAGTGGTGTCTCCGCGGAAGTCGCAGGTCGGGCGTATCATCTCCGAGCGCTTCCGTCGGGGCGTTTGCGCGTACTGTCGGAGTGGGTCAATGCCTTGTTGAGCGGCCGGCAGATCGTCGAGATCGGGCTTATCGACGAGCGTTACGCCACGATCGAGGCTGAGGACGATGGGGGCAGTGAACCGGAGATCCCGCGGCCTGCGGGGAGAACTCGGCGACGGTCGTCTTTCGGCGCTCCCAACGTCAAGGAAAAATCGGATACGTGACCCTGCTCGATTTCCTGCGGGTGAGGGTCATTTTGAGAGCTCTTCACGAGTCCGAGCCGAAGGCGAGCTTGTAGCAGCCCAACAAATCATGACCCGTTTAAGCAGCGGCAACGGTTGCCATGAGTTCTTCGAGGTTCGCGCGCGCGGGACCGATATTGCTGAGGTAACGCCGCAGGACAGCCTGTTTCGGTTCGTCGTCCCGACTTATCCTGCTCGCCACGCCCATTGTGGGGTCAAGACGTGACCGGATCATCCATTTCCGGATTGGCTCAGAGTTCAGCCATCGTTGACGCACCTCGATGTCGGAGAGCAAGTTCCGGGGTACGTCGAGCAGATTGCCGGTGATCGGCATGGGACGGCACAGCGTGTTCTTGACTGCGTCGTCGGGCTGTGTCAGTTCGACGTAAGCGGTCATCGCTGCGCTGTACGTTGGTAGTCCGCTGTACATGACGTATTGCAAAGTGATGAGCCGGTCATTGAATATTGTGACCGGTGGTCGGTCGGGTACACCCGCTGCAGAACAGTCGATAAAGAGCCAATCAGCGCGCGAGGGAATCGATCCATGCTCGAGGATCATGGAGTCGCGCTCGATCCCGATCACGTGACCCAGTCGGACGACGTCCGTAACTTGCCGCAACAACTCGACTTCGTCCCGGGTCATGGTCGCCGATCTGAACATCGTCGGCCAGCAGTCTCGACTGATCCTCATCCATAAACCTGACTCCTCCATGCCAGCGAAGAGGTCATCGAGAGATTCCGCTTGCGCAGCCACTTCTAGTTGAGTTGCGAATCCCCCCATCGTCTCTTCGAAGAACTCCTCCCCGCCTTGCAGCTTGGCCCGGTTCTGGAACCAAGCGTCCCTGGGCCGAACCCACGAGATCGTCGCAGGCTCGACGCCGTTGTCGAGGAGCCAGAGGCACGCATCGACGCCTGTCTTTCCAGCGCCGATGACAACGTAGCGACCGTGTGAAGACTGCAGTTCTGTGAGACCGTTCACGGGAATGAGGTTGACGCCGGACGAGACTCCAAACGCCGGGGCCTGAGTTGAAGGGATTTCCGAGCCGACGTACCGTGCGTCGACTACGGCGCGCCGGGCCTGCACTCGAGTCTGTCCACCTGTCAAAAGGGAAGTGACCACGCCGTCGCTCGAGTATTCGCTCATGGGAAGGTAGCGAACACGGCCTGAAGGCAGAAACTGGTCCTTCATGAGTTGTTCGAAGTAGAGACATATTTCATCGCGCGAGGCCAGCTCGAACAACCCGGCGTTTGGTCCGCTCTCGTCTCTGCGATTTCGGCCAAGCTGCTTCGAGTTCACTCCGTAAAACGACGACGGCTGATGTAGGCGCACGAATGAATAGGCGTCGTTCCAGTGTCCTCCGGGACGTCCCCTCTTGTCGACGATAATGATCTCTGCGTCTGACTCCGCCAGTATTACGTCGGCAAACGACATCCCGACGGCCCCGCCCCCCACAATCACATAGTCAGCTTCGAAGGTGCGGTCTTTCACAAAATCGCCTCATGCGAAGGAAGTTCTGCATTCTCGATCGAGCTGTGAAAATCTCCTCAATCGCCGGTCGAGGGGTCGATCACGGTCGAGATCTTGCTGATACGGTCGCTCGGGAATCCTCCGCACCGAGCGTGCTCGTAGAGGATGTCCTCATCCTGCGCTACGTAGACGCAGTAGATCTTGTCATCGGTCACATAGCTCGTGAGCCAGTGGATCTCGGGTCCCAGATCTCGGATCACCTTGTTGGACTTCTGGCTGACCGACCTGAGCTCGTCTTCCGACAACTTGCCCGCTCCGGGGAGCTCCCGTTCGATCATGTACTTGGGCATGCCCACCTCCCTCCGTGGTACCGTACTGACGGTACGGAACTTACATTCCGACAGTAGGAATATATGCATACTGAGAGTATGAAAGTCAAGGACCAGCGTGTCGTCCAGGGCGAGATGACTCGCGTCGCTCTGTTGGAAGCTGCGCGAAAGCTGTTCGGAGAGCAGGGATACGCAGGGACTTCGACCGAGGAAATCGTCGCCCGGGCTGGCGTCACCAAGGGGGCCTTGTACCACCACTTCACCGACAAGGAGGCCTTGTTTCGTGGCGTGTTCGAGCAGGTCGAGCGCGAGACATCCGATCAAGCGGTGGCTGAGTTCCTGCAGCCTGATGCCTGGGAGGCACTCGTTTCAGGGTGCAAGCTCTGGTTGGACGCCCACCTCGACCCCGCAGTGCGCCAGATCGCGTTGACGGACGCCCGCGCCGTGCTCGGTTGGGAGACTGCCCGATCGATCGAGACCCGATTCAGCACCGTTGCGCTTCGTGGAGCTCTAAGAAAGGCGATGCACGCCGGAGTCCTAGAGCCCGCACCGCTGCGCCCGCTCGCGTTGGTGCTCGCCGGCGCCCTCAACGAGGGTTGTCAGTACGTGGCCGAAGCCCTCGATCAGGCAGCAGCCCGCGACGAGGTTGCAGGCATCATCGTCAAGCTTCTTTCGGGGATGCGGAAACCAGAACCGGACCCGTAAGAGTGGCCGACTCTCGAGAGTTTGCTTTCAGCAACGAACGCGGTCCGTCACACGTCTGGGGCCATTTGTAGCGACAGAGAAGGTCGAGACCTGGCCGGTAGCCGTCTGCGAGCGTGGCTGGACGCCATCGGCAGAGCAGCGGTCGGACTCTGGAGCCGGTTGGGTCGCCGATCGGCGCTGTTGTGGTCAGCGAGTCGAGGCGAGACGTGAGGAATACGATGAGCCCGCATGGGCGCTGCCGAGTCGCTCAGTCTACGACAGTCACTTCCCGGTCCAGTGTGCTTCGTCTTCGGCGGGGGAGGCAGCCTCGGCGCAGTTCAGGTTGGGATGATGCAAGCCCTATCGGAGCAAATGATCGCGCCGGACCTCGTGATAGGTACGTCCGTAGGTTCTCTCAATGGCGCCTTCGTCGCGCAAGACCCCAAGGGGGCAACGAACCGGCTTTCCCACATCTGGAGCAGAATCACGCGCGAACAGGTCTTTCCGGGGGGAATTCTCAGCCAGGCGCGCACCTTGCAACATTCCAAGACGCATCTGTTTCCCAACAGCGGGCTCGCAAAGTTGATCGACGAGTTCTTAGGAGCCGGCGCGACTTTCGAAGAGCTCGAGTTACCGTGCGCAGCCGTGACCACCGAGATCGAGACCGCCAGCCCGCACGTCTTGAAGACTGGACCGCTGCAGTCGGCACTGTTGGCCAGCACTGCGATCCCAGGCATCTTTCCCCCGATCGAACGCGATGGACGGGCGTTCTACGACGGCGGAGTGGTTTCGAATGTGCCGCTTCGTCAAGCTCTGGACATGGGTGCGCGATCGCTGGTTGTGCTCGATTGCAACTTTCCTGGACATGAACTACCGGAGCCCGAGAGTCTGCCGGAGGTAATTCTCTTCACGGCGATGGTGACGATGCGCTCCCAAGCCCAACACGAAGCACCGCTCGTAGCCTCGCATGTGCCGGTCGTCTACATACCCGGCCCCACTGCTCATCGAATCTCACCATTGAATTTTGAGCACACCCAACACCTGATCGAGCGCTCGTACGACGCTGCTCGTCCTTTTCTCGACAACCTCAAGATCGAAGGGCCCGGACTTTACGGTCCGTCTTCGTAGGTGACCCTAGAGTTTGGCGAGAGGTGACCCTAGAGTTTGGCGAGTTGATCGTACGGTTTGGCGAGCTGACTGGACATCGTCACGTCGGTTCCGAAATCAAAGGTTCCGGGTGCGGCTTAATGACGGGAAATCGCGAAGCGTGGGAGGCAGAAGCTGAGAATTGGGTTGTGTTCGCCCGAACCGAGGGACATGACGCCTACTGGTTCTATCGGGATTCGTTCTTCGAGAAGATCGTGCCGGCGCCCGGACGAGTCACCCTGGAAGTGGGTGCAGGTGAAGGCCGCGTAACCCGCGACTTGTTGGCGAGGGGCCATCGCGTCGTCGCCGTCGACGGTTCCTTCACGCTCCTCCGAAATGCGATGGAGCTCGACCGATCTGAGAGGTACCTGCTGTCAGACGCAAGCCTCCTCCCTTTGTACCCGGGCAGCGTGGACATTGCGATCGCATACAACTCTTTGATGGATTTCGACGACCTTCCGAGCGCGATTCGCGAAATTGCCCGCGTCTTGACCGACCAAGGTTCGTTCTGCATTTGTATAACTCACCCGATTCAATACGCCGGCCGTTTTGACAATGATGATCAGGACGCGCTCTTCAGATTGAGAGCCGATTACTTCGAGACTCGACCCTTCGACGAGACCGTTACATGGGACGACATCACCATGCGGTTCCGTGGCTGGGTCCGCCCGATGCAGGACTACCTCTCGGCCCTTTTTGATGCAGGATTCGTGGTCGACTCCATCAATGAGCCCACGCCGACAACCAGAGAGGGCCGATACGAGCGCTGGCACCGCGTGCCGATGTTCCTCCACGTCCGAGCGGTGAAGCGGTAACCGGCCAAATGTCGTTGAGGTTGGGGTTCACTCTGTTGTTCACGGCCAGCGTGATTCGAATAGCGTTCCGTCGTGCGGAAGAC
>DASPVS010000351.1:0-7089 GCA_035622235.1 Acidimicrobiales bacterium
CCCCGGGCGGATCCACAGGTCATGTTTGCATGGAATGCGCCCAGCACGCGATCAGCGCAGACAAAGGGGGGGTGTCTGGGGCGCGACGACCCCCAGACAGCGCCAGCGGATGCGGAGGGCTCGACGATGTGAAGGTCGGCGTGACAGCTCAGCACTAGCGTCCCAGTGGTGAACGACGTGAGCCCGGAGGAGGTAACCGACCAGCTGCGCCGAGTGACCAGGGCTCTTCCCGGCGGTGGCGAGGACCGATCCGAGCAGCGCCAGATGGCCCAGGCCATCGCCAGTGCGATCGCCCAGAACCGCAACCTCGTCGTCCAGGCAGGTACAGGGACGGGGAAGACCCTGGCATACCTAGTGCCTCTCGCTCTTCTCGGTGTTCGTTGTGTGGTCGCTACAGCCACCAAGGCGTTGCAGGACCAGTTGGCTGGCAAGGACCTGCCGCTCCTCGCCAGTTCGTTGGGCGACGACGCGCCGACGTACGCGGTCCTAAAAGGGCGCGCCAACTATCTGTGCATGCAGCGAGCCCACGAAGTTATGGGAATCGAAGCCGGAGAAGAAGACGACGATCCGGTTGAGGCGCTTTCTCTCTTCTCGGACAGCGAGGTGGAGGACGATCGAACCGACGGCGCCGACAAAGGGCACGACATACGGAGAGGATTCGCAGACGACGTCCGCCGGCTCGTCGACTGGGGACTGCACTCGCGCACCGGAGACCGTTCCGAGTTGGACTTCGAGCCCCATCCACGCGCATGGGCAGCGGTGTCGACGACGTCGCGCGAGTGCCCGGGAGCCTTCAAATGTCCCTCGGGGCCCATCTGTTTCGCAGAGCGGGCCAAGGAACGCGCCGCAGAGGCCGACGTGGTCGTCGTCAACACACATCTGTACGCGACGGATGTCGCAGGAGATCGAAGTGTGCTTCCTGAGCACGACGTCCTGATCCTGGACGAGGCTCACGAAGTGGAAGACGTGATGACGGCAGGGCTTGGCGCCGAGTTGACGGCCGGCAGGTTCAGGGCCCTCGCTGCTGCTGCGCGCTCATTGCTCGATCGCGACGACAGGGAGCTCTGCGACGGCCTCGTGAAGGTGGCAGACGACCTCGACCGAGCTCTGCACGCGCTGGCCGGAGAGCGCGTGCTCATGAACGGCTCGGACCCCGAGCTGGTAGCTCTCATGGACCTTGCGATCGGGAGAGTCGAGTCGGTCGCTGTTGCCCTCAGGCGAAGCGATTCCGCAGGTGACGACAACGTCCCGAAACGCGCCCGCGCGCTCATCTCCGCTGGACATCTCGCTGAGGACCTCATGCACATGAGCGACGTGGACGAAGATCACGTTGCATGGGTCGAATCTTCAGGCTCCGGTGGCAGGAACCTCACGCTCCGCCTGTCTCCGATCGAAGTGGGATCGATGCTCGCCGAGCGTCTTTGGCCGGCGGTGACGGCCGTCCTCACCTCGGCGACGGTTCCTCCGTCAATCGAGCGACGGCTGGGCTTACCCGCGGATCGCACGGACCGGATGGATATGGGAAGCCCGTTCCCCTTCAGGGAGCATGCGTTGTTGTACTGCTCGAAGCACCTTCCTGATCGGCGGTCACCGGATTTCGACTCGCAAATGCACGAAGAGATCGAGCGTTTGGTCCTTGCGGCGGGCGGTAGGACGCTCGCTTTGTTCACCAGCTGGCGCGCGATGCGAAACGCAGTAGAGGAATTGGGAACGAAGCTGCCGTTCAAGCTCTGGGCGCAGGACGACCTGCCCAAGCCCAAGCTCCTGAGAGAGTTCACCGACGAAGAGTCGTCGTGCCTTTTCGCCACCATGTCCTTCTGGCAGGGCGTCGACGTGCCCGGTGCCTCCCTAAGCCTCGTGATCGTCGACCGCCTTCCGTTTCCCCGGCCCGACGATCCGGTGCTCCAGGCCCGTCGCGACCGCGCAGGACCAGGTGCGTTTCGAGTCATCGACCTGCCGCGCGCCGCGACCTTGCTCGCACAGGGAGCTGGCCGTCTCATCCGTTCACACGAGGACACCGGCGTCGTTGCGGTACTGGACCCACGGTTGGCGAAGGCCGGGTACCGCCAGGTCCTATTGCAGTCGCTGCCGCCAATGCGGCGCAGCACCGATCCGGAAGAAGTCGTTTCATTTCTCAAAGAAACGGTGGCAGCTGTAGCTGCGCACTGAGTCGCCATCGCAACGCAGCGGCGCAACGGCGCAGCGGCGCAACGGCGCAACGGCGCAAAGGCGCGTCGTAAGTCTTCAGTAGCCCAGGCGCTCGATGATCTCTGGGCGCTGCTACCACCTTTTGTCGACACTCACGTGCAGTTCCAAGAATGCCCCCGGTGGTAGCTGCTCACGCACCGCAGTGCCAACGGCTTTGAGTATCGATCCGTCCTTGCCGATCACCATCGCCTTTTGCGACTCACGCTCGACGACGACTTCCACCCTTATCCGCGGCCATTCCCACTCGGTTACGCGACACGCGATCGAATGGGGAAGTTCCTCGGTCATCCGCGCGAGAAGCTGCTCGCGGACCAGTTCGGCCACCCAAAAGGCCTCGGGGACATCGCTCACCATGTCCTCGGGAAAATAAGGTGGGCCGAGCGGAAGTCGGTCGAGAACGGCGTCAACCAGCGTGTCGATCCCCTCACCGGTCTTGGCCGAAATCGGAAAATACTCGGCCGTATCTTCGGCACTTGCCGCGTCGCCGTTCGCCGAGTCGGGGTTCGTGGCGTCGGCGTCCGCAGCGTCGGCGTCCGCAGCGTCGCTGTTCGTGGCGATGACAACTTTCTGTGCTTCGGCCAGCCGTTCGAGGACCTGGGCGGGACGCGCGCGGTCGATTTTGTTGACGACCACTAGGAGGGATCCTTGCGACTCCGACGTTCGCGCCGAATGCGCCGCTCGTTCGAGCACGAGTCTGTCCCCAGGCCCGACGGCCATCGTCGCGTCGACAACCGCCACGACGACGTCCACGTCATCGAGCGCCTCGTCGATGTGTTCGTTCAAACGCTCACCCAATGCTGTTCGTGGCCGGTGGAGCCCGGGCGTATCGACGAAGACGGCTTGAACCTCAGAGCGATGGAGGACGCCGCGAACTGTCCTTCTGGTTGTATTCGGTCGAGGAGAAGTGATCGTCACTTTCGTGCCCAAGATGCGGTTGACGATCGTGGACTTGCCGACATTCGGTCGCCCGACCACCGCGACGAAACCGGACCGGAAACTTGGGGGCGAGCTGGGAGAATCCGAGGAGTCCGGAGAATCTGAGGGGCCAGTAGAACCCGAGGGGGCGGTCAAGAAACCGGCTCGCCCTGAGCGGTAGCCGCAGCCTCTGCCGGAATGGGTTCAACCCGCACTCGCACGATCCGGTTTCCTTCGACGCGTTCCGCGACAAGCCGGAAGTTGCCGACGTCGATCGACTCACCCTCGCGAGGAACCTTTCCGAGCATCCCGAACACAAGACCACCCACCGTGTCCCAGCTACCTGTCGGCAAGGTCGCGTCGAGCTCGTCGTTCAGCTCGTCCACCCCGAGCCGCGCGGACACCGACACGCCACCCCCTTCAAGGGGCAATAGCGGTGGTTCTTCCACGTCGTACTCGTCCACGATCTCACCCACGAGCTCCTCGATGAGATCCTCGAGAGTTACGAGCCCGGCGGTCCCGCCATACTCGTCGACAACTATCGCCAAGTGATATGCGTGGTCCTGCATCTCTCGCATCAAACCAGCGACGCGTTTTGTCTCCGGTACGAACTGCGCCGGTCGGACCAGCCCGCGCACCGGATCCGATCCGGCTCCCTTGCGTTCGGACAGCACCATGTCCTTGATGAAGATGATCCCGATGATGTCATCGATGTTTTCTTCGAAAACCGGGAGGCGGCTGAACCCCGCCTCCAACGCGACACCCAGCGCTTCAGAGATGGACAGGTCGGCTTCGACGACCTTCATGTCAGGGCGAGGAACCATCACCTCACGGACGACGGTGTCGCCGAAATCGATGATCGAGTGGATGATGTCCCGTTCTTCGTGCTCGATCACCTCTTCCTGCACGGCTACGTCTGCCATCGCGAGAAGCTCCGACTCACTCACCTGCGTGGACCGGCGAGGTCCGGTGACCAGGTCGGCGAGGCCAACGAGCGCGTTCGACAACCAGCGAATGGGCGGAAATCCGACGACCGCCGCGATCATCGGTGCCGCGAGCAAGGCCGCACGTTCCGGGTTCTGAACGGCCCAGTTCTTCGGCAGCGCCTCAGCGAGGACGAAGATGACGATCACCTCGAACACCGTCGCGGCGAACACGCCCCATCCTCCGAACCAACGCACCGCCAGGATGCCGACCAGCGTCGCAACCACGACCTGACAGATGAGAACCAGGAGCAAGACGGCGTTCAGGAAGCTGCCCGGGTCTTCGACGAGGCGCACCAGCTGCTTCGACCCGTGCCTTCCCTCCTCCCGGAGAGCCAGTGCCTTGGCTCTGCTCGTCCGTATCAGGCTGGTCTCGGACAGGGCGAGCAACGCCGAGAGGACGAGCAACAACACGACGACGATCAAGAGCACGAGATCGGTGGAGGTGAAGGACGCTGACGCTAAGAGATCGGTCATCGGAAGAGATCGGCTTGTCGGAAAAGTTCGGTCATCGGAAGAGATCGTTCGACAATCGGAACGGCTCGGTCACCGGAACAGAACGGTTGTCCAAACGGTCCGGTCATCGAAGGCGACACGGCACCCACCACGAAACGAACTCCTAGAGCTTCACCGATTAAAGCGCGCAAGCAGGTCGCGCTCACGCTGTTCCATCTTCTCCGCCTCGTCGTCATCTACGTGGTCCATGCCGAGCAGATGGAGAAGCCCGTGCACAACCAAAAGTGCCACCTCGTCGTCCAGGTCGACTCCGTGCTCCTTCGCATTGCGCAAAGCCACTGAGGGGCAGACAACCACGTCGCCGAGAAGGCCCGGGATGGGCTCCTCCTCGGCACTCATGCCCCCTCCCGGCCCGGTGCCTCCCTCGTCTGGTGAGCGCCCCCCGAGGGCCAACTCCTCGTCGATGGGAAAGGCCAGGACATCGGTAGGGCCCTTGTTCCCGAGGAACTTCTCGTTCAACTCGGCGATCGTCTTCTCGTCGACGAACAGCAGCGACACTTCGGTATCACCTCTCGGCGCCTCCGAGTCGAGCACGCTCCTAGCAAGGTCCATCCATCGCTCTACGTCCATCCGATGATCCGACTGCTCGTCAGCCGCAAAGATGTCAATGGCCATTCGACTTGTCCGTCCTACGGTCCGCAGCCGAACGAGTCGGTGCGGCGTGCCCGCTTCCCGAGCCCGTTTCCGTGGAAACACTTCCCGAGTGACCTGTTTCCGCGGAAACACCACCTGAGTCTGTTTCCGCGGAAACACTCCCCGGGTGGGCTCCTCGCGAATGACTCGTTCCCGGACGGTCGGGTCCCACACCTGTTTCCGCGGAAACACTTCCCAGACCTGTTTCCGCGGAAACGCCTTCCGAGTGATCTGTTTCCGCGGAAGCACTCCCCGCAGCGCCGGCCGAGCGACTCGTTCCCGGACTTGCCGGACTTCCCGGGCGGCCGGATAAGTCGGCGCGTTGATCGGATCCATCTGCGCGCTCGTAGGCGTCGACGATGTCGGCGACGATCTTGTGGCGTACGACGTCGCGCCTGGTGAGGTGAACGAACGCAACCCCTTCGACCTCGCCCAGAACCTTCTCCAAGCCGAGCAGACCTGATCTTCCACCGGCGACGTCTATCTGGGTCACGTCACCGGTGACGACCGCCTTCGAGCCGAATCCAATCCTCGTGAGGAACATCTTCATCTGCTCCGGCGTGGTGTTCTGCGCCTCGTCGAGGATGATGAAGCTCCGGTTCAAGGTTCGCCCGCGCATGAACGCCAGTGGGGCGACCTCGACGGTCCCACGTTCGAGAAGCCTCTGCGCGCCGTCTGGACCCGCAAGATCGTAAAGGGCGTCGTAAAGCGGCCGGAGGTAGGGATCGACCTTCGCCATGATGTCACCAGGAAGGAACCCCAAGCGCTCTCCGGCCTCCACCGCCGGCCTGGTCAGGATTATCCGATCGACTGCGCGCTCTTGCAGTGCCTGAACCGCCAGCGCCACCGCGAGATAGGACTTGCCCGTGCCCGCAGGGCCGATCCCGAAAGTAACGACGTTGTTCGCCATCGCGTCCGTGTATCGCTTCTGCCCCGCGGTCTTGGGGCGAACGGTTCGCCCTCTGGCGGAACGAAGGACTTCTGTGGCGAGCACCTCCGTCGGGCTCACGTCGTCCTTCACCATCGCGATCGTCCGTCCGACGTCTGACGGGTCCAAGCGGTGACCTTGTTCGACAAGAGTGATCAGCTGGTCGAACAGATGGCCGACGCGCTCGGCCTCATTGCCCTCGATCGTGATTTCGTTCCCTCGAACGACGATCCTCGCGTCCTCGAAGGAGTCCTCGATCAAGCGCAGCAGCTCGTCGCGCTCGCCTACGAGACCCATCATCAGATGGTTTCCGGGTACGAGAATTTTGACCTGGGTCGGTGACACGTGGGCTCTCACGCGAGGGTACCAGCGGGCGCCGTCGCGTCAGCCCGGTGGCCAGCCCAGCTTCCGACCGCCGAGCACATGCAGGTGCAGATGCGGAACCGAGTTCTGGGCGTCCTCACCCACGTTGAAAAGAAGTCTGAACCCACCTTCGGCAACACCTTCGTTATCGGCAACTTGTCGAGCAGTCATGAACAAATCCAAAAGAGCTTCCGAGTCGGTCGACCCGAGAGTGCCCGCGTCCTGGATGTGGCGAATCGGGACGACGAGGACGTGCACTGGCGCTTGAGGGTTGAGGTCTCGAAAAGCGACGGAATGCCCACTTCGAAAAACCACGTCCGCGGGTATCGACCCCGACACGATGCCGCAGAAGACGCAGTCGTCAAAAGTGTCGGTCATGCTGGTTCGACGCTACTCGGGTAGCCGAGCCGATCGGTGCTACGGGCCCCACCTTGCGCTCGTCCGGGGTCGCTCCCGTCCAACTCGGGTCTGCTGGATGTGAGCCCACCACGACTCAAGCCGGTCCCCCGTCTGAGCTCGACTCGTCGTCCGCCGCACGTCGGC
>DASPVS010000352.1:0-2966 GCA_035622235.1 Acidimicrobiales bacterium
CCACTTGCTGCATCGAAACGGCACAAGCCAAGGCAGATGAAGGGGTCGGGAAAACGACCATGACCCCGTCGCCGAGGTTCTTTACTTCGGTACCGCCCTCTGCGGCAATCGTGTGGCGCAGCAGCGCGAGATGCCCCCGAAGCAATTCGTCCGCAGCGTTGGACTCGAGCGAGGACATCACCTGGGTCGAGCCGACCAGGTCGGTGAAGAGCACCGCAACGAACTCGGTGGCCCTCATCAAGTCACTCCTCTGTTGCGCGTCTTCCATAAGCTTAGGCGCGAGGTAAACAGACGCCGCAAGGGAATCGTCAAATGGATCTGAAGAGCGTCGTCGACGAACTGTACGGACTGCCTCCAGACGTTTTCACCGCTGCACGTGACGCGCGTGCATCCGAGGCAAGGGGTGCGGGCGATCGTGAGCTGGCCTCGTCGATAAAGAAACTCCGTCGACCGTCGGCGAGCGCATGGCTCGCCAACATGCTCGTACGAGCTCAGAGGGACACGCTCGAAGAATTGTTGAGCCTCGGCCAAGCGATGCGCCGAGCTCAGGCCGATCTGGACGGCGACGAATTGCGCCGCCTGTCTCTGGAGCGGCGACGAATTGTCCACAAGCTCGCTGTTGAGGCCAGAACGATCGCTACAAAGCGCGGACAAGGTTTGAGCGACTCGGCCGCACGTGAGCTGGAGATGACACTCGAGGCGGCCGTCGCCGACGGCGCCGCGGCAGAGGCTCTCAAATCCGGCCGACTCGTATCCGCCTTGCACTTTTCCGGTTTCGATCCGGTACATCTCACCGATGCAGTCGCGAAGTCGCCCGAACCGGTGTCGTCGAAAGAACAGGGCTCGCGAGGCCAAACACGTCGTCAGAGACGTCCGGCTACAACTCAACCTCTCGGTGGCGGTGAAGGTCCGGCCGCACAGATCGCGAAGGCCGAATTGACGCTTCGGATCGCTCGAGACGAAGCCCGAGAATCTGAGCGAGAGGCCACCGCGCAAGAACAGCGGTGGTTTGCCCAGCGAGACGAACTCGAACGAATCCGCTCAGAACTCGCCTCCGCGGAAAATCACGTCCGTGAGCTACGAAAGGCGGTGACCGATTTCGCAGATCAACTTCGAAGACTCGACAAGGAGCGGTCCGCCGCTGAACGAAGGATGCGCGCTGCGCGGGATAAGGCCGCAAAGGCCGCCGATGCGCTCGACGAGGTCCGTGGACACGACGGATGAGGATGGACAAACCTGGTCCATCCGCGACAAGGCGACGAAAGGAACAGGTCGACCAAGGAAATAGGAAATAGGAAATAAGGCGACGAAAACGCCGCTCGAAGAGACGCCGCAGCGGCTAGCCGACCATGGGCTCGATTGGCTCCTCGCGCTCGGCGCGCACGAGCCGGATCCGATGCACGACGACAATCGCGACAGCCACAACCAACAGCGCGAGCAGCACGTACCCGGCGGCGCTGAACCCCCGAACCATGGAATGCCAGCTGTCGCCCAACGCGTAGCCGATCGACGAAAGTGCCGAGACCCAGATGGCGATGCCGATGAACGAGAACAGCCCGAACTGCGGAATGTTCATCTCCGCCATTCCCGCCGGCAGGGACACGAACGCTCTCACGAGCGGAAGCAGCCGGCCGAACAGAACCGTCGGGTCGCCATGACGGTCGAACCAGGCTTCCGCCCGGTCGAGGTCCTTGTGCGTGAGAAGAACGTACTTTCCGACGCGGTCCACCAAGGACCGCCCCCCGGTGCGCCCCACTGCATAGGCGATCGAGGAACCCACGAGCTCACCAGCGATACCGACCACGATCACTGCCCACAGGTCCAGGTGAACCGGGTTCGAGCCTGACACGACGGCGCCTCCGGCGAGGGCACCTGCGAGGCCGAGGGTCACCTCGGAGGGGATTGGAATGCAGCATGCTTCGAGCACCGTCAACACGAAGATCGCCGCGTATCCCCAGGTCGAGATGAAGTGTTCCATGACCTATTTCTAGTAGATCCCCTTCCTTGAACCACCCTCGGCGTACCCTGACCTTGATGTCTCTCCCGCTCCCCAACTCGCTCTCCCCGTCCAAGGTCAGTTCGTTCAAGGACTGTGCTCTGGCATTTCGGTTCTCCGCCATCGAGCGGATCCCGGAGCCACCCTCTGAAGCGACATCCAAAGGGACGCTGGTCCATCTGGCACTCGAGCGGCTTCATTGGAGTCACTCACCGCCCGAGCGGACCCTGGAGGTGGCGCTCGCAGAGCTGGACGACGCGTGGGGCGAATTCCAGGTCGATGGGGATTTCACAGGTCTCGCGCTCTCCGATTCTCAAGTGGAAGCATTCCGACTCGACGCAGAGCTCTTGGTCCGCCGCTATTTCGAATTGGAAGACCCGCGCGCGGTGACGGCGGTAGGTGTCGAGCTCACGCTTGACGCCGAAGTATCGGGACTTCGACTCAGAGGGATCATCGACAGGCTGGACGTGACCTCAGACGGAGGATTGATCGTCGTGGACTATAAGACAGGCCGCGTCCCTCATGAGACCCAGGAGCAATCCCGGCTCGGTGGTGTGCAGTTCTATGCACTTCTTTGCGAGCAGGTCCTCGGCAAACGACCCGACCTCGTTCGGCTCCTCTATCTTCGTGAACCGGTTGCCATAGAGGCGATCCCCTCGGACCAGGCTCTTCGAGGACTCCGACAGCGGACATCTGCGATTTGGTCTGCGATCGAAAGGGCTTGCGAGAACGAGGATTTTCGACCCAAGCCATCGGCGCTGTGCAACTGGTGCAACTTCAAGACATGGTGCCCCGTCTACGGCGGAGACCCCGCGCTCGCGAAGTCAGAATGCGGAGCGACAGAATCCGCCGTCGACGGCGCGAAGGCCCTTGCCACCGCGTGACGCTGCGCGCCCACGTTGCATCAGGATTGCAAAGCTCGTGACGATGTCGGGGACACCTGCCTGACGATGTCGGGGACACCTGCCTG
>DASPVS010000353.1:0-2998 GCA_035622235.1 Acidimicrobiales bacterium
GGAACTGCGCTCGGCACTGGGCGACGAGGTCGTTCTGATCGCGGACCTCTGTCTCGACGAGTACACCGACCACGGCCATTGCGGACCTCTCGCTCCTGACGGAACCGTGGACAACGACGCGACGCTCGAGCTCTACCAGCGCGTCGCCGACGCACAGGCTCGCGCCGGGGCACACGTCGTCGCGCCCAGCGGGATGATGGACGGCCAGGTGCGGGCGATCCGGGACGCGCTCGACGGCGGCGGACACGAGACCGTCGGCATTCTTGCGTACGCAGCCAAGTATGCGTCCGCCCTCTACGGGCCGTTCCGTGACGCCGTGGACGTGTCGATAGCAGGTGGCGGGGATCGACGCGGATACCAACAAGACCCGCGAAACGGAAGAGAGGCCCTCGCCGAAGTTCTGCTCGATGTCTCAGAAGGCGCAGACATCGTGATGGTCAAACCCGCCATCGCGTACCTGGATGTGATCGCCGAAGTCGCTCGTCGGGTCGATGTACCGGTTGCCGCCTACCACGTGAGCGGCGAGTACGCGATGGTGAAGGCAGCTGCCGAGCGAGGTTGGATCGACGGCGATGCGGTTGCGCTCGAGCACCTGACGGCGATCAAGCGCGCCGGAGCGGGGATGATCCTCACCTACTTCGCTGCAGAGGTGGCCGAGAACCTCCAGCGTTGACGATCGTGACCAAAGCAAGAGACACGAACGACTCGTGGTTCGAGCGTGCGAAAAAATCGATTCCGGGAGGCGTGGACTCACCCGTTCGGTCGTTCGCGTCGGTGGGTGGTACACCTTTCACGGTCGTGCGCGGCGAGGGCTCGCGCGTCTGGGACGTCGAGGGGCGTCCCTATATCGATCTCGTCCAGTCCTACGGAGCGGTCCTGCTCGGGCACGCGCATCCTTTGGTCACCGACGCGATCCGCGAGGCAGCGCTCCTCGGCACCACATTCGGAGAGCCCACCCCCGGAGAAACCGAGCTGGCAGAGGCGATCTGCTCGAGGGTGCCTGGATGTGACCAGGTCCGCCTCGTCTCTTCCGGCACCGAAGCCGCCATGAGCGCGGTTCGTGTCGCGCGCGGGTTCACCGGCCGCGACCGTGTCGTGAAATTCGACGGCTGTTATCACGGCCACTCCGACACTCTGTTGGCTGCTTCCGGTAGTGGCGTTGCGATGCTCGGGTTGTCTGGCTCGGTGGGCGTCCCTGCGTCTGCAGTCGCGGACACGCTGGTCGTTCCCTACAACGATGTGCCTTTTCTCGACGAGCGAGTCGCGTGCGTGATCGTCGAGCCGATCGCTGCCAACATGGGGGTCGTCCCGCCGTGGCCGGGGTTCCTCTCCGGCCTTCGCGAGATGTGCGACGAGATCGGCGCGCTCTTGATCTTCGACGAAGTCATAACGGGCTTCCGTGTCGGGAGCGGCGGAGCGACGGCGTGGTCGGGCGTGACGCCCGACCTGTGGTGCTTCGGCAAGGTGATCGGTGGAGGGTTGCCCCTGGCCGCGTTCGGCGGAAGGCGCGACGTGCTGTCGGTCCTCGCGCCCGAAGGACCCGTGTACCAGGCGGGCACGCTGTCGGGTAACCCGCTCGCGACCGCCGCCGGCCTCGCCGTGCTCGACGGCGTCTCCGACGACGACTACGCGACCCTGACCGGCCGCGTCGCACGGTTCGCTTCGGATCTGAGCGACGCGATCGGAGAGGCGGGACTTGCCGTGACCGTCCCGAGGGTGGGCCCACTGGTCGGTCTGTTCTTCAGCGAGGAGCCTGTAACGGACTACGAAGGCGCGAAGGCGGCAGTCGCCAGTGGCCTGTACGCGCCGTTTTTCAGAGCACTGCTCGATCGGGGCGTCGCCCTTGCGCCGGGCCCGTACGAGGCGATGTTCCCCGGGTTCTCGCACAGCGTGGCGGATCTGGGGGCGGTGGCCGAGGCCGCCCGCGATGCCGCACGCGAGGCTCGGTCGGCCGTGGAGGCCTAGTGATAGCCGAGTGATAGCCGAGTGATAGCCGAGTGTTAGAGGCGGGTAGCGGCGGCTAGTTACCATTCGCCCATGGATTCGGTTGAGACGACCTCCCCGTCCGCGGCCGAGGTCACCGAGCCCTCTTCGGCAGCGGCGCCCTCTTCGGCGGAAGCGCCCTCCTCGGCGGAAGCGCCCTCTTCGGCGGCAGCGCCTCCCTCCGGGACCGTGGGGACGACGTTGGACACCGAGACGGTCCCGAGGAGCGATCAGCCACGGGTGGGTGACGAGGGCTCGCCGACCGGCACCACCTCCGATGCGCACACTGACGCGCGCTCCGATGAGCCGACCCGTCGTGTTCGCGGCTATTCGGGGTGGCCGTCGCGTCGTCTCCTGATCGCCTGCGCCGTCGTGATCGGATTGCTCGGCATCGTTCTCCGGTTCTGGACCACCTCGGATCTGTGGCTCGACGAGGCGCTCAGCGTCAATATCGCCAAGCAACCACTGAGCCAGCTCCATTTGCTTCTCGATAGGGATGGCGCGCCGCCGCTCTATTACGTCCTGTTGCACTTCTGGATCTCGTTGTTCGGAACGTCGGATCTCGCCGTTCGTTCATTGTCCGGCGTCTTCAGCGTCGCGACGTTGCCTCTCATGTGGATCGCCGGCCGCCGGCTCGGGGGCAGAGCGGTCGCCGCAAGTGCGCTCGTCCTCACCGCCGTGTCTCCCTTTGCTATTCGGTATGCCACCGAAGCGCGGATGTACTCGCTGGTTGCTTTTCTCACCGCCGGTGCCGTCGTGGCGCTGCAGCGATCGCTCGAACGACCAAGGCCGGGCAACCTCGTCGCTGTGTGCGCCTGCGCGGCGCTGTTGCTCTACACGCACTACTGGGCCATCTATCTGGTCGCGGTGATCGCATTTTGGTTGGGGTGGCAGTCCTGGCGCGGTCCCGTGTGGCGAAGAAGGGGAGCGCGCTGGTCGCTCCTGGCCGTCGCTGGGGGGGTCGTGTTGTTCCTTCCGTGGGTGCCGACGTTCCTGTACCAGTCGGCTCACACCG
>DASPVS010000354.1:0-4902 GCA_035622235.1 Acidimicrobiales bacterium
GGGTTCGCGCCGAGCAGGATCGTGAAGTCGTCTCCTGCGCCGGTCGTCCCGACGCTCACTTCGATGCGCGCCTTAGCCATGGCGAGTCGCTGCAACCGTCTCTCCACGTTTTCTGCTAGCAGAGGAGCGGCCTCCCTGCGCAGTGACCTCACGGCCTCACGTTGCAGGTTCAAAGCGGAGTTGGCTTGTTCGACCTCGCCTTGCAGTTTCGACGCGTGCTCTTCGGCGCTCGCCAGCTGAGCGAGGCGCTTCTTGGCCTGCTGGCCGAATTCGATGACGTCTTCGAGGGTTTCGCCGTATTTCCTTCTCAGTTCCCTGAGCAACTGGCGGCGAGTGCGGACCTCGGACAGCCGCTCGGGATCGTCGTACCATTCCTCTGCAACCTGGCGCAGGTCGAGGGTCAGATCCGACACCTCGGACTGAACCGAGACGAGGCGTTCGCGAACCGAACCGAGGGGCCCGTCGATCGGAAGGTTGCGCAGAACCCGGGTGATCAACCCGTCGATGCTTGCGTCGTCCGACGTTGCGGAGGGGTCGGAGTCTCCTACGAGATCCACCAAGCTCGACGCCGCCACCTCGCGGAGAGCCGCCGCGTTCGCGAGCCGCTCCTCTTCGGCCTCGAGCTCGCTTTCCTCCCCGGCTTCCCGGAGTCGCGCCGCGTCGATCTCTCCCACTTGATACCTGAGCAGATCCATCTCGCGAACACGCATCCGCTCGTCCCCGCCCAAGGACGCGAGCCGGCGTTCGAGCTCGGCGACCCGGTCCCGCGCAGCTTTCATCGGAGCGAGGTCGATCCCGGCGAAAGAGTCGAGAGCGGCCCGCTGAGAGGCTGGGTCGAGAAGCGACTGGTGGGCGTGCTGACCTGCAAGGTCGACGAGGGTGCGTCCGGCGTCTGCCAGGGACGAGACCGGGGCCATCCGCCCATCGACCCAAGCTCTCGACCGCCCGTGTTTCGCCAAGGCACGTGCGAGGATGACCTCGCGCTCGTCGTCTGTGAATCGACCCTCGACGAGGGCTTCGTCTGCACCGGGTCTCACGAGCGTCGAATCGGCCCGACCGCCTACGAGCAGTTCGAGGGCCTCCACGACGAGCGTTTTCCCGGCTCCCGTCTCGCCGGTGAGAGCGATCATCCCCGGGCCCAACTCGATGCGAACCTCCTCGATCACACCGAGGTTCTGCACACGCAGCTCTACGAGCATCGCTGCGACAGAGCCGTTCTGATCAGCGGTCGGTCAGGCCGAAACGAGCCTTGAGGATCGAGTAGAAATCCCGGCCCGCGAAGCTGACCAGCCGCGCGCACGTCTTCGACACCCGGCACACCACCGCGTCGCCCGGAACGAGGATCCCGGCGGTCAAGCCGTCGATGACAAGGACTCCGGGTCTCGGACCCGCCACCTCGAGCCTCAACGACTCGTCGGGTTCGAGGACGAGCGCTCGGTCGAAGAGCATGTGCGGCGAGAGCGGCGTCACGACGATGGCGCGAAGCGACGGGCTGAGGATCGGGCCGCGAGCGGAGAGGTTGTACGCAGTCGATCCCGTGGGGGTCGCGACAAGGAGGCCGTCCGCGGCATAGGTGATGAACGGTCGTCCCGCGATGGAAGAGGCGAGCCGGATCGTGTGGCCCGGCACGGTCTTTTCGACCGCCGCCTCGTTGAGTGCCAGATAGGTCGCGGCGGGCACCTTTCCATGGGGTCCATGGGCTCGATCGGCCGGTTCGTTTCGGTTCTCTGCCTCCGAGTACGCCTGATCGGGTTCGACCGATACCTCGAGGGTCATCCGTTCTTCGACGGTGAAGTCTCCATCGAGAAAGCGTCCGAGCGCGACCTGCAGTCCTGATGGCTCCACCTCCGTCAGGTACCCGAGCCGTCCCAGGTTCACTCCGAGCACCGGCAGGTCGGCCCCCGACGCGAGCTCCACCGCTCTAAGCATCGTGCCGTCCCCGCCGAGGCTCACCGCGAGGTCGACGTCGTCGGTGAAGCCGATCTCTCGTGAGCCCTTCGGCATTGCGGGCGGTTCGTCCTCTGGGCCCTGGGCGACGAGCTCTTCAGGTGCCCACACGGCCTGGTGCCCCCGTGACTTGAGCCAAGCGGCGGTCTTCTCCGCGAGGATCGCCGCGTCGGGACGACCCGGATGCACGACGAAGAGCACGGTGGCCACTCGAGGTCCCCCTATGCGTCCGGGGACTCGGCGATCGCGAGATCGAGCATCGCGTCCAACTTCTCGTGGGGCACCGGCGCGGTGCTCGCATCGAGGTTTCCGTAGTCAGACGCCGAAGCGTCTAGCGCGTCTAGCGCGTCGAGGCTCCGCGTGCGGCTCGTTTTCGCGCGTGCATGGAGCAGGAACTCGGCGTTTCCCGCTGGGCCGATCAATGGAGAGGCCATCGCACCCATGATGGTCGCTCCGACGGCTTCGAACGCGAAAGCTACGTCTCCAAGAGCCTTGCGTCGGGTCCCGTCGTCACGGATCACGCCCTTGCCGCGACTTGCCGCCTCACGTCCCGCTTCGAATTGCGGCTTGACGAGCGCGACGACATGTGCGCCGTCCGCGGCGAGGTCCCTGCAGATGACCGGTGCGACGAGTGTCAACGAGATGAAAGAGAGGTCCGCGACGATGAGGCCGAACCCGGCTTCCAACTCTTCGGGAACGGACAGGTCTCGTATGTTCGTGCGTTCGAGGACCCTCACCCGCGGATCGTCCCTCAAGCGTTTGTCGAGTTGGCCATATCCCACGTCCACGGAAAAGACCTCGGCAGCTCCGCGACGCAGAAGGCAATCGGTGAAACCGCCGGTCGACGCTCCAGCGTCGAGGCAACGCTTTCCCGCTACGTCGATCCTGAAACGCTCCAAGGCGGCGTCGAGCTTCTCCCCTCCCCTGGAGACGAATCGGGGCCTCTCGTTCGAGACGTGTACCGGTTCCGATGGCGCCACGAGGCGCGCCGGTTTGAGCGCGGAGGTGCCGGCCACGATGACCTTCCCCTGCTCGACGAGAGCACGCGCCTCCTCTCTCGAAGACGCGAGGCCTCGCCTGACGAGCTCCGAGTCGAGTCGGGTTCGCGGGCCGCTTCGACTCAGGTCGACCCCGTTCTCTTCGCGGGCGATTTCTTCGCAGGCGATTTCTTGGCGGCAGTCTTCTCCGCATTCGATTTTTTGGCGACCGATCGCTTCGCCGCTGCCTTTCCCGCCCCGGACTTCGCCGCGCCGCTCTTCTTCGGTGCGTCCTTCTTCGCGGCCGCTTTTTTCGGTCCTGTCTTTTTCGCTCCCGCCCTCTTCGGGGCGGTCTTCTTGGCGGACGGCTTCGCCGAGCCCGCCGGGGGTTTCGTGCCAGCCGTCGAGGCCCGTACGGAACGGGGCAGTCCCTCGAGGATCGCGGCTACGTGTCGGGCCAACTCGTCGATGTCGGAGATCCCGTGTTCCTTCAACTGTTGCTCGACTTCGTTTCGCACAGCCGCGATGAACACCTCCGATGTCTCACGGCTCCTGCGCACCAGGTCCTCGGCCCAGTCCTGTGCGCGGGTTCGTTCGACTTCGCCGGTTTGGACCAGTTCGCGCACGAGCTCCTCGGCGCGCGCGCGTGTGATCTGAGTCAGCAGGATCCCTGCCTCGATGTACCTACGCAGACCATCGTTTTCGGACATGCAGTGGAGGGTACGCCCGCACAACGGTCGCGGCAACGGGTCGTCGCTCAGGAGCTCGAGCCGAGGCGTCGGCGGACGAGCGCCGCCAGGTCGCTGTCTTCCTCGTCGGGCTCCACGTCGAGAGCCCCGTGCCCCGGCGATATCACCCCTGACAGGACCAGGCCGAAAGGACAGCCAAGGCGCTTCGCAAGTAGGCCGTCTGTGGCAGGCCGGTCGCCGACGACCAGTCCGATCTTCGGTGCGCGCTCGCGAAGCAACCTCACCATCGGTTCGTGTGGCTTCCCGGCAAGCTCAGGAGAGGTTTGCGCGGCAGTCGCAACCGCGGCGACGAGCGCACCAGATCCAGGCAGGAGCCCGGAAGGTGTCGGGTGCGTGGGATCCTCGTTCGTGCCGACGAGCCGAGCACCAGCGCGAACGGCGAGCGAAGCTCGCGAGAGCATTTCGTAGTCGAAGGCGCGGGTCATGCCCACGAGGACAGCGTCGACGGGGCCCTTTCCGCGTATCGTCACGCCTCGCTCGGTGAGCGCCTCGACCAATCCGGCCCCTCCACAGGCGAGCGCGCTGGACCCGGGCTCGAGCATCGATGCTGCGGCGTCGGCCGAGCTCACGATCTCGTGGTCGCTCGCCGTGATGCCGACACGAGCGAGGCGTTGAACCAGTTCGGCCCGCGTCGGCTCCGCGTTGTTGGTGGCGAAGACGATGTCGGTGCCCGACGAGCGAAGTCTCTCGACTGCACCAGCCGATCCGGGTATCGCTTCCCCCGCGAGCCAAATGACGCCGTCGAGATCGATTATCCATGCGCCCATCGGTCAATGTTGTCAGAAGCGCGGGCGACCCTCTGTTTGATCCGGTCCGTGATCGTCGCCTGATCTGCTGCGCTCAGATACGAACCTCGATAACGGTTTTCGAGAGAGTGCGCCAACGATGCGTCCTTGGTCTTGAGCCAAGACAGGAAGTGCTCGCGTACGCCCGGCCTCAGATGCAGCACCACCGGGTTGATCGAGGTGGCTCCCGCGTCGAGACACGCTTGCGCTACCTCGTCGAGCTGTTCGTCGCCATCTGAAAGGCCGGGGATTATGGGCGCAATGAGCACGCCGCACTCGACGCCGGCGTCGTTGAGCCTGCGTACCGCCTCGACTCGACGTTTCGGGTGTGGTGTGCCGGGCTCGGTTGCCTTCCACACCGACGGGTCGAGGGTTCCGATCGAAAGATTGCAGTGCACCGACGTACTTCGCGAGGCCCGTGCCAGCAGGTCGACGTCGCGCAGG
>DASPVS010000355.1:0-4370 GCA_035622235.1 Acidimicrobiales bacterium
TGCAGTGATCAGCGAGGCCGGCGATCTGCCAAACGTCTCCGCGCTCGTCTTCGTCGCCGCGTTCGCGCCCGACGTAGGAGAGAGCCTCGCGCTGCTGAGCGAGCCCTATCCCACTGAAGGGGGTGCCAACATCGCCCCAGATTCCGATGGCTACTTGTGGATCGCCCAAGACAAGTTTCACGAGAGTTTCTGCCACGACCTGACCGATGACGAAGCGCTGATCATGGCCGTCACCCAAAAGGCGCCTCTCGGTTCCACCTTTGGTGACTCGGTGACCGTGGCGGCTTGGAAAGCCAAGCCAAGCTGGTACCAGGTTTCGACACAGGATCGGATGATTCACCCTGACAACGAGCGGCGTATGGCCTTGCGCATCGGAGCGCGCCGAACTGTTGAGCTTGAAGCCAGTCACGCATCGCTATCGTCGCAAGCCCTCGGCGTCGCTGACCTCATCGACGAAGCGGCTGATTCAGTCGAATAGATATTCGTAAAGCGGCACGGCTGACGCCGACCTTCGATAACGCCCTCACGACGCCGAGAGCATCGCAAGATCATGCACGCTACTGGACGACTCAGCTACTGGGCACTGGCGACTCACCGGATGAGAGTCGACTGTTGGTGTCGGAGACGCGATCAGACAAGATCGCTTCCGAACACTGGCGGCTTTCGGGATGAATGTCTCGAGTCCGGATAGGACGCCGGACCAGCTGAACTTGAAGCGACGGGCCAGCGGAATCACCTAGACGACTTTGAGAAGTTGCGCATGCACTCCGCGGGACCGCTGCTGTTACTGAGAATCCAGCCGATTTCATCGAGGGTCGGGAAGTGGTAGGGCCAGTCGTTGTAAGCAACCGCCAACTCGAATTCCGAAACGAGTTCGGGGAGCGTGACTCCGCCGATGTTGTAGCCAGGAGGGTGGTTACTTCTTACCGTGCAGATTGCGACGACGATTTGAGAGCGTGTTGCGTGACTCGATAAGTGCATGAGCGATGGGCGCAACTCGGCGTAGAACAGCCAGGCTCCCACGTTGACATGACCGCCCCGGCAGGTGAGGGGCTGCGCGTTTCCGTCTTCGGTGAGGTCAATCACGACGTCACACTCACCCCGGGCTGGCGATGCCACCGCATCAGGCAGCGCCCCAAAAGGGTCCTTTAGCGGACCTGTCGAGACAACGAGACCCACGGGCCACGGATTCAAGGTTTCCGACAGCACGATCCCCGGACGTGCGGCGGATGGGATGCGGAGGTCAACGTACACCCTTCCGTGCAGTCTCCTGGCAGCATGCTCGGCCTTGGTGAGGGACATTCCGACGAAGTACGACGTGTGATCCTGAATGGGATACGTTGTCGTGGAGGTGCCAGCACTCGCCACGGTTGAGCCACCGTCGAGCATGATGGTCACAAGTACTGCCGCTGCCGCCGTGACGCGAAGGATCGCTTTCGCTCGCCGAAGGTTGTGAGATACCTGCACACTCCGTTATATCTCGCTGAGCAAGCGAGACCTAAGGCTGGTACCTCTCAGGTCCAATATGAGCCGTCTGGATTGGTTCGGTGCGTAATGAATTACTGAGTTGGGCCGTGTCGGAAACCCGCCGCAACAGTTCTGTTACCAGCCATTGCAGGCTCGATGATCAAGGCAATCTCGCTTCGAAACAGCACACCGTCTTCAGCGGGCCTGATCATCTCCGGTCGCAACGTAGACGCGCCAAGGCTCTGGGATGCCCTTGAGCGATCGCGCTCCCCGATCCTCGAAGCGCAGCCCGGAGCCGGCGACTAGATCCCGAACGGTCGACGTAACGAGGACTTCGCCCGGCAATGCCTCAGACTGCACGCGCTGACATAGGTTGACCGCCATACCCAAGACATCACCACTCACGAGTTCAACTTCACCGGTGTGGACTCCCGCGCGCAATTGGAGTCCTTGTGACTCAGCCAGTTCGACCAGAGCCAATGCGCTCCTGACAGCCCGTGCGGGTCCATCAAAGGTTGCCAGAATGCCGTCGCCGAGTGTCTTCACTTCGCGACCGCGGAAGTGGTCAATCTCTTGACGAGACGACCGGTACAGCGCTTCGAGATCCTTGCGCCACGCCTCGTCGCCGAGTGCGACGCTCCGTGCCGTTGACGACACGATATCGGTAAAGACGACCGTAGTGAGTACGCGATCCGCAGTCGGCGCAGCTCGAGCGCCAGTCACGAATTCTTCGATCTCTCCGACGACCGAGTCCATGTCGCCGACAAATGGCAGGTGGTCGATGCCACTGAGTTCAACAAACTTTGCGTCGGGAATGTGTTCTGCAAGGTATTGACCATTGATGAAGGGAGTGTCCCGATCGCCCCTGCGGTGCAACACGAGTGTCGGCACCCGGATCGAGCTGAGGACGTCGCGTACGTCGATGTCTGAATTCATGGCACGAAGGGCCGAAACCGATGATGGGGTGGCTCCGAACCGCCGAAGTTTGGAGAACCAGGCCTTGAACTCAGGATCGTGAGCGAGCGTCGGTGCCATTCCGTCAAGACTTATCGGCTCTCCCCAATGATCTCGAATCCGAGCGTCTTCCGCTGCGAGAGCGGTCGCGTCGAAAGGATTCCTGGCGGATCGCTTGTACGGATCACTGCCGAAGTACCGGCCACAGACCATCGAGCCGTAGACGACGAGCGCGGTCGTGCGATCGGGGAAGGTCGCCGCATAAAGAACGCTCATTGGTCCACCTTCTGAGGCTCCAAATACGACTGAGCGCTTCGAGCCAACGGCATCACACACCGCCCTCAGATCGTCCATCCGCTCCTCGAGCGACGACGCCCGTGTGACGCGATCCGATAATCCCATTCCGCGCTTGTCAAACAGGATCAATCGCGTGAATGAGGAGAGACGTCTGAGAAACTCCACGCACCTCGGCTCCTCCCATAGAACTTCGAGGTGCGTTATCGAACCCAGGGCCGTGATGAGGTCGACCTCACCTTCGCCGACCACCTGATACGCGATCGAAACGTCGTTGTTAGTCGTGTAGCGAACCTTCGGTGTATCCATCAGTATTCATGTTGCATCATTTCTTCGTCGAACATGCAAGCCACCTCGCTTTACTTCCCCTTTTCGATCTTTGCCAACGTTTCTTAACGACGACGGCAACTCGCAAGAGACGGGCAGGGCTGAATTGCTGACCCAAATCACCGAAGCTGTTTTGCAGTTCGCCGCTGCTCGACTCTCGCCAATTCATTCTCTGACTCTGATGCGATGACCGGCTCGAGCCAGTTCGAAAGCAGACGCACGCCACTTCGGCTCATTTTGAGCTGGTGTCGGAGAGGGCATTGGCCGGGTCCCTTACTGGGCACTGGCGATTGACTGGATGAGGGTCAGTCGATGTTGTCAGAGAGCCGAAATCAAGGATCCAACCGGTAATAGACGGCACCATGCGCTCAGGGAGCTTCCCAAAGGAGTCGCGAAAACCTACCTGTTGGGCTGATTGAGGCGATGGCTGTCTTGTCAGCGAAGCCGTCGCCGTTCCACGTGTCGACGTAGATCGCTCCATCTTTGCTGACGGCGATGCCGTTCGGCGAGAAGGCTCGGATGCCATGGAACGTCCCGGAATAGAAACTGAAGATCGTTTTGGCGGCGGCCGTCGACGAAAGCTTGACGAGCGAGAGCTCGCTCATCGCGAGTACGGTTCCGTTAGGCGTTGTCGCGAGTCCGCCGTCACCTCGGCAATACAGGTCTTGATCGCCCGCGGGCTCTCGTAGCACGCCCTTCGAAGTGACCTCAAGGATTGCCTTCGTGTTGAATCCGAACATCCAGAGGTCGCCGAGGCGATCAAATGCGATTCCGTCCACACCATCGGCGGAGGCGTCGACTGCCGGACCCCCGACCCCGTGAACGCCCCCGTAGGGAATGTCCGCTCCGACCACCACCTGGAGGGTGTCTCGTCGGCTCAGGCGCAGGACTTGCAATCCGGTGGCGACGTAGACCTGCCCGTTTGGGGAAACGGCCACGTCGTAGGGAGTGATGGACGCGTCAAGGGCGGGCGTGCCGTCGGGCACGAACCCGCTGCTGGCGCTAATGTCGCCGCCGCCGGCGACGGTAGTGATCGTCCCGCGCGCCGATATCGCCCGAACCCGTCCGTTGCCCTGGTCGGCAAAGTAAAGCGTCGCGTTGGGACCGAAGTTGAGGCCGCCAGGGTCGTCGATCTCGGCCGACGTCGCCGGTCCTCCGTCCCCGGAGAAGCCGCTCTTGCCAGTGCCGGCGACGACGACGAAGCGCCCGTCCGAGAGCCGCTCCAGAATCTGATCGCGGCCCGGGTCGGCGAGGTAGAGGTTGCCGTTTGGCCCCACGGCCAACGCGCTGGGCTGCAACGGCATGAGCTCACCTCGGGTGGAGTGCGC
>DASPVS010000356.1:0-3048 GCA_035622235.1 Acidimicrobiales bacterium
CCAAGAACGCGCCCTCGTGCCCGCTCAAACCGTCGACCTGATGGGCGTCGACCGCCTTGTAACGAAGCACGAGACCGTCCTCGGTCAGGTTGCGCTCGATCGCTTCCACCGTCGAGCGAACTCTGTCGTCGTTCGCCGGCAGGAATCCGAACAGCGGCATCATGAGGAGACTCGCGTCGAGCGCGTCTGACCCGTAGTACTGGGTGAAGGCGCCGACGTCTTTGTTGAAGCCTTTTTCCAGCACCTCTGCATGGATCTCGTCGCGGACCTTTCGCCAGTCGTCTATAGGCCCGTCGAACCCGAACTCTTCAGCCTCCCTTACGGCCCGGTCGACAGCGACCCAGGCCATCACCTTCGAATGAGTGAAGTTCCTCCGCGGGCCGCGCACCTCCCAGATGCCTTCGTCGGGCTCCTTCCAGCCGTTTTCCACGAAATTGAGCAGCGCGCACTGGAGATCCCACGTCGGGTCGGTGGGCGTGTCACCTGCCTTGGTGGCGTCGTAGAGAGCAGCCATGACCTCGCCGTAGACGTCCAATTGAAATTGCCCCGCAGCAGCGTTGCCCACGCGGACGGGCACCGAATTCTCGTATCCCTCGAGCCAGGGAATCTCCCACTCGTCGAGCCTGCGCTCGCCCGCAGCCCCGTACATGATCTGTATATCCGCCGGATCGCCCGCCACCGCGCGAAGAAGCCAGTCGCGCCAGTCCATCGCCTCTTCGTGATAACCCGCCCTCATAAGAGCGGTGAGCGTCAACGTCGCGTCACGTAACCAGCAGTAGCGGTAGTCCCAGTTGCGCTCCCCGCCGACGCTCTCAGGAAGTGAAGTCGTCGCGGCGGCGACGATCCCACCCGTCGGACGGTACGTGAGCGCTTTGAGCGTGATCAGCGAACGCACGACCGCGTCGCGCCAGGCCCCGTTGAACGTGCACTGCGAGGCCCACTCCTGCCACCACAGATCGGTCTCCTTCACGGCGAACACCCCGTCTGTGGGACGAGGGGGCGCTTCGTGGGAAGGGAACCAAGTGAGGACGAACGGAACGCGCTGACCCTCTGTGATCGTGAACTCGGCGACGGTGGTGAGACCCCTGCCCTCCGTGTCGACTGGTGTCCAAAGTGCGACGCCTTCCGGCCCCGCAATCGCCTCGAGAAGGCCGTCGATCGCCTTCACCCACGGAACCACGTTCCCGTAGCCGAATCTGATGGCGAGGTCCATCTTCATCGCGACGGACCCACGGAGTCCCTCGACCATCCGGACGACTTCCGGATGCGTCTCTCGGATCGGCATGCAGTCCACAATCCGCACTGCGCCGTCCGGAGTCTCGAACTCGGTTTCGAGGACGAGAGAGTCGCGTCGGTACCGGCGGCGCGTGGAAAGACCGCCCGAGGTGGGAGCTATCCGCCAGTAGCCGTTGTTCTCGTTGCCGAGCAATTTGGCGAAGCACGCTTCGGAGTCGAATCTCGGCACGCACAACCAGTCGATGGAGCCGTCTCGTCCGACGAGCGCGCAGGTGTGCGTGTCGCCGATAAGCCCGTAGTCCTCGATCTTCAGCCCCATCGCCCCATTCTTGCCCAGGGGTCTGTGCCGACTGCTACTTCATGCCCTCGCCACCTCGACAACCCTGGGTCGGTCAAGGGTTTCAGTCGGTGCACGGCCCGGTGCCGACCGTATGGGTGGCGGACTCGCCGGTGTGCACCTCTGCGAGCACCGCGGGCGAGGCGAGCGCGTATCCGACCGTCGGATCGGTGGTGGACCGTGCGAAGACGACTCCGACGACAGTTCCGTTGGGCTCCACGAAGGGCCCACCCGAATTGCCAGGCCGGATGGTTGCGTCGAGCTCGTAGACCTGCCTCGAGGTCTGGTTGCGGCCGTAGATGTCGAGCCCGGTCGCGTCGAAGCTCGCCATGAGGCCGGCGGGTTGGACGTCGAGCGGTCCGCCGTTCGGATATCCGAGAGCTGCACCGGCGGTGCCTCTGCCCACCATCTGGGGATCGAGGTTGAGCGGAGGAGCGCTGATCCCCGCTACGCGAAGGACAGCGACGTCGAGCTCGGGATCGAAGAGCACGACCGCGACGGGATGCGGAACGCCCGAAGAGTCGAGCACTTGAGGTCTCGGGATGCCGGCGACGACATGAGCGTTCGTCACCAATACCCCGGGTGCCACGACGAAAGCAGAGCCCTCTTGGATCACACCGCAACCTTCGCCCACGACCTTCAGCGTCGAGGGGCCCGCTACGTCGGCCTCCGCCATCACATCTGAAGGCACGGGGACCGGGCCTGCCGTAGACGGAGGGATCCCGGCGAAGACGACCGGGAAGCCCTCGGCGGCGAGAAACGAGCGGATCCGGGAGAAGATCGCAGGGGGGTCGGGAAGGATCGAGTTCATGGTCCTGATGATCCGCGAGCCCTGGATGTCCGCGTCGAGCCAAGTGGCGCTGCTCTGGACGAACAGCTCGGCAACGAGCCAACAAGCGAGCAGCGTCGCCACAACTCCAACAGCCACTCCCAGTCCCGAATCGAGTGGTCCGAGGCGCAGGCGTCTCACGACCCGGCTCGACCTCGCACCGAGCACACGACCGAAGCCCCCGAAAATTCCGGCACAGCCGAAGAGGACGACGGTCGCAACCAGGGCCTTCGACGTCGGCGAGGTCACGAGCCGTGTGAGCGGGGGAGCGAGCACGGCGCCTATGACGAGACCGATCCAAAAGCCGCCGAACGAGAGAACCTGCATGACAGCACCGAGCCGCAGTCCGTGTATGGCAGCGAGCACCACGAACACCAAAAGGACGATGTCCACCCAGTTCAAGGGCGCGTTCCTTCGGGGGAGACGATCGGACTCGAGAGTCGGCGTCTGGGCGTCTGAAGGCTCGGAAACGGGACAGGCATGCGAATATTGACGGGTGTACGGCCCACCGGAAGGTTACGACGAGCCGCACGACGCAAACCCGCCGGCCGACCCGCCGCCAAAGCAGGCCCTTCCGCCGCCACCCGGTGACTTGCCGCCTCCACCGCCGCCGGACCACTCGCCACCTTCCCCGCCACAGAACGGC
>DASPVS010000357.1:0-6282 GCA_035622235.1 Acidimicrobiales bacterium
TATCGAGGATGGTTATCTCTTTTTGTACGGTCATGATTACGCCGGCGCGCTCGGTACGTTCGCAAAGCTGACGGGACCGCCACCCCTCTTACCGCGCGACGTGTTCGGGGTCTGGTACTCGGACTACACGCCATATTCGAGCGCCACGATCGAACGTTCCATATACCCGGCGTTTGTCGAGAACGACGTTCCACTCAACACGCTTTCGCTCGACACCGATTGGAAGGCACCCAACGACTGGAACGGATGGGAATGGAACAAGTCGCTCTTCCCTGATTCGACGGCGTTCTTGAGCTGGGCTCGTGACCACGGGATCGACGTGACGCTGAATGTGCATTCGAGCATCGACGACAACGATCCCAAACTGCGCTTAGCCGAACGCGTCGCTGGTACCGCGCTCGGGTCCTCGAGCTGTACGAACGGTCCTTGCAAAGTTTGGAACTGGAGCTCCAGCTCACAGGCCGAGTCGAATTTCGCCTTGCAACAAAGTTTCGAGCGACAGGGAGTGGCGTTCTGGTGGCTCGACTGGTGTTGTGACGCGTCGGTGGTGGCCATGCCAGGACTGACCCCAGATGGGTGGATAGATCACCTCTACGCTCAAGAAATGTTGAACCACGGCGAGCGCGGTTTCGTTCTCGCTCGCATCGGTGGCTCCAATGGCGACCCCGAAGAGGTCTACCCCGCCGGCCCATGGTCCGCTCACACTTCGTCAATCGCCTTCACGGGTGATGCGTGGGGCACGTGGAACACGCTCGCCCGCGAGGCTGAGCTCGTTCCCGCCGAGGCGACGATCGGAGAACCGTATGTGAGCAGCGACATCGGCAGCTATCTCGGCCCTCCGCCCACCCAGTCAGGGTCGGATCCGCCCGACCTCTACGACCGCTGGGTTCAGCTCGGTACCTTCGAGCCGATCCTGCGGCTCCACTCGAACAACGAGGAACGCCTGCCCTGGCAGTACCCCGAGCCGGTCCAGGGCATCACCGAAGCCTTCCTTCGTCTGCGCGAGGCGCTGATTCCGTACACCTACACGCTCGCCGCCGAAGCGCATCAAACAGGGCTTCCGATAGCCCGTCCCTTGTACCTCGACTATCCCGACCAGGCGGACGCCTACACCAACCCGACGGAATACCTCTACGGACCGGACATGTTGGTGGCGCCGGTCACGACACCGGGTGACGTCACTGCCACCACGGTCTGGTTTCCACCGGGCCGGTGGATCGACTTCTTCACCGGTGCCACTTTCACGGGGCCGTCGACTGCCACGCTCGAGGAGCCTCTCGATCGAATGCCTGTCTTCGTCCGGGCCGGCGGGATCATCCCCGAGCAATCCTCGAGCGTCGGTCGGTCCACAAACTCCTCGCATCCGCTGACACTCGATGTTTGGGCCGGATCGAACGGATCGTTCACGCTCTATGACGACGCGGGAGTCGGGCTCGGGTACACCGAGGGCCAGCGCACGGAAACCCGAATCACCGTCTCTTCAGAACCGTCGTCGAACGGTGTCGCGCAGTCGTCCACCCGGGTCGTGATCGGTTCGACGCGTGGGAACTTCCCCGGGGAGGCCGAGAAAGCCTCTTACGAACTCGACATCGTCGACGTCTCGTCCCCCAGCTCGGTCACGTTGGACGGGCGTACGGTGCCTGAGTACACCGGAACTGGTTCGGCGCCCGCCTGGACCTACCAACCGTCGACCGACACCGTTCACATATCCCTCCGCACCGTCTCCCGATATCAAGCTCAGACAGTAGTTGTGAACGGTGCCACTCCGGTGTCCCGTTCCGAGCCTGCCAACGGCTGAACGAGGTGATCACGGCCAACTGCGGCCGGGTCGTCGTGACGTCAATGCCTCGCTGAACGCGACTCAGCTACACAGCGCTTCGACGCGTGCTGTGTACCAGGACAATGGCCGCTCGTGACGCCCGAATGCTCGAACTCCGTCGTCACTCGAATGGTCGTTCAGTGTCCGTCGATACAGACCAGAAGGGATCGATGGCTTCAGAGTGGTGCTGAGAGAGCCTCTGCAGTCTCTGGAGTCCCGTAAGGATTCGAAGAAGGGAACATCAAAGGAAGGTGGAGTCGTGATAGCCCTGGTCATTGTAGGAATCATCGTCGTTCTCCTGGTCCTGGCGGTCCTCTGGTCCATTGCCACCTACAACCGGCTCGTCAGACAGCGGAACCAGGTTCAGGATTCGTGGGCCCAGGTGGAAGTACAACTCAAGCGTCGCTACGACCTGATCCCCAACCTGGTCGAGACCGTTAAGGGTTACGCGTCCCACGAGCGCCAAACTCTCGAAGCCGTCACCCAAGCACGCGCCGGTGCGCTGTCCGCCTCAGCCCCTGCAGAACAGGCCGCCAGCGACAACGTTCTCACGGGCGCCCTACGGAGCCTGTTCGCAGTAGCCGAGTCGTATCCCGACCTCAAAGCGAACCAGAGCTTCCTGAGCCTCCAACAGCAGCTCGACGAGACCGAAGGCAGGATTTCCTACTCGAGGCAGTACTACAACGACGCTGTCCTGCATCTGAACAACATGGTCAGGACGTTCCCAACCGTCTTGGTAGCCTCGACAGCCCAGATCGGACCAGAGCAGTACTTTGAAGCGGCTCCGGAGGAACAGGCGCCCGTGGCCGTGCATTTCTGAGGTCGTCGTGTTAGCCACCAACGATCACCTCTTCGTGCCGCTGCTGGTGGCAACGGGAGTCGCGAGCAGCGCGTGGATCCTGTTGCTCATCGGGTGGTTCGTACAAACCCGTCCGCGCCACGTTGACGTGGGACCCGCTGCAATGCTCGATCTCGAGCATGAACCGGTGGCTCCGGCCCTCGTCAACCTGCTCGTCAACCACTGGCAGCTCGAGGACGAAGCGAGCGCGGCAACGCTCGTGGACCTCGCCGCCAGGGGGATCCTGAAGCTCGAAGACGCGGGGGACGGGCAACAGATTTGCAGGCTGAAGCCCGACGCCGATGCATCGCAGCTTCTTCCCCATGAGCAATGTGTTCTCGACCGGGTGAGTAGCAAGGCCTCCAACGGAACCGTTCCGCTCGGCGCGCTCAACTGCGCGCCGGAAGAAGTCGCCTCATGGCGTTCGATGTTCGTAAGTGAGGTAATAGCGGAGGCTCGTCGGCTCGGCCTGTCGCGGCCACGTTTCACGTCAGCGGCAAAAGCATTGTTGGTGGTGACCGCCCTCGTCCCTGCTGCGTTGGCATATGCCGCAGGTGCAGCGGCGCCGGTTGCGGCTCACGTACAGGAATCACACGCCAGGATTCCGAATACTGCAATAGCGGCTGGGGCTATCGTCCTCGTGCTCTTCATCGTGTTGATTGGCGTCCTCCCTCGAACCGGAAAGGTCTTCGGGGGTGAACGTTCGACGACGGAGGGCATCGACGCCGCGAAGAGGTGGCTCGGTTTCAGGGAGTACCTCCTGCGCGACAAAGTCTTCCCGACATTGCCTCCCACAGCCGTAGTGACCTGGAACAGGAACCTCTCCTACGGGGTAGCGCTCGGCGCCGCCGCCGCAACGGCACACGCGCTGCCTTTCGGACCCGAGCCTGACCGTCAAGCGTGGAGCCCTGTGACGGGAAAGTGGCGCATTGTGAGGGTCAGCTATCCGCGACGATTGCTTTGGGGGGATTCACCCTGGCGATCCCTTATGCGGGGATTGGTTTTTTTGGGCCTTGCAGCGGCCATCGTGTACGGATACGAAGCGGCGCGGCAACACGCGAGCCAGCTTGCCGAACCAGCGATCTCTCAAGGGATCGCGATCGCGAGTGTTGTGATGTTCGCCTTCGTGGTGCCCATTTTGTGCATCCTCGGGAGCGCCTACGTGCTCCGCGGCGCGATCGATCTGTTCGCGACGTCATACCAGGACGGGCTGGTTGTGCGGCGACGTCGCTACCGATCCTCACGCTTGTCGTCGTCAGGCAACGCCACTTACAGTTACTACGTAGCTGTCGACGACGGTTCACACGGCCGCCTCCGGGCCTACCGCGTCGACCCCGTGAGTTACCAGCGCCTTCGCGAGGGTATGACCGTGAATCTCAAGGTGACGAGAAACCTCGGCCACGTCTCACAACTGTGGGTGCACAATACAGCCGACCACGTGGCGGTGCCTATTACGAGCTCGAGCGTCTCGCCCTCCGACGACGAGACGGCCGCCCATGGAACTAGAAACGTCGTGCTTCAAAAAAGCGGAGTTCCACTACCTGGCATCACGCCTACAGCAGGCAATCCGGGAATTGGTCGTACTGCAGCAACAACGCAGGCTCTGAACCCGGTCGTCTGAAACCACAGACAACTAGAGCTTCAACGCCCAGATCGTCGGCAGCTTGGCGAGCCGGAAGCCGGGACGGTTGTTAAAGAGCGTGCCCGCCGCGTAGATCACCCTTGCTCGGTGCCCACAACCGAGACGAAGGAGACCATCTCGCCCGGATAGCCCCCGAGGTTGTGCACGACAGCGAGTTTCCGGTCGTTGTGTATCCGCCGGTTTTCGGGTGCCTCACCGCGCAGCTGCAGCCAACACTCGTAGTGCATCCTCAAACCGGAGGCGCCTACCGGGTGGCCGAAGCTTTTGAGCCCGCCGTCCGTGTTGACGGGCAGGCTGCCGTCGAGTGCGAACGTGCCGGCGAGGACCTCTTTCCACGCCGTTCCCCTTTCGGCAAAACGGAGGTCCTCCATGAGCACGAGCTCCGTCGGCGTGAAACAGTCGTGGACCTCGGACATCGCCACCTCGGATCGCGGATCTTCAATGCCGGCTTGGCGATAGGCGTCTTCAGCAGCAGCGACCACCTCAGGAAAGGTGGTGAAGTCGTACTCCGGATCGATGAGGCCCGAACCGTCTCCGGCGACAACCGACATGCCCTTGATGTAGATCGGTTTGTCGGTGTACCGCTCGGCGTCCTCGGCCCTGACGACGATCGCAGCGGCGGCGCCGTCGGCAACGCCGGCACAGTCGAAGACCGAGAGCCTGCCGGCAACGGCTGCCATTTTGCAGATGTCCTCGGCGGAGGTTTCCTTGCGGAACTGGGCGAGCGGGTTCCGGGCACCGTTGCGATGGTTCTTCTCGGCGATCTTGGCGACCACTAGCCGGAGCTCATCCACGTCGACGCCGTACTTCTTCGAGTACGCGGGCAGGATCATCGAGTACATCGCCGCCGCCGTCAGCGTCCGTGCGGTGCCGTCGTTGGCAGGAAGGCTCGCGTTGGTGCCCGAAAAGCCGCTGTCCTTGAACTTGTCGCAGCCGATCGCCATCGCGATGTCATACGCACCGCTGGCTACTGCATAGGCCGCCTGCCGCAAGGCTTCCGAGCCGGTGGCGCAATAATTCTCCACTCGGGTCACCGGCTTGTCGCGCAGCTTCAACGCAGACGCCAGTACGATCCCCGAACTACCCGAGGCCGCCATGCCGAGCCAGTAGGCGTCGATGTCCTGCCTCGTGACACCGACGGATTTGAGCACCTCGTCGGCAGCGTCGATCATCAGGTCATCGCGTGAGCGGCTGAAGTGCTCCCGGAACGGGGTACACGACATTCCGACGATGGCCACACGGTCCTTGATGCCGTTCGAGCTCACGAGTTCTCCTTTGCTTCGATCGGACGAGCCTTCCAGAAGTAATTGTGGATCCCGTCGGCCGTGAACAAGGTTCGGAAGGTCATTTCGACCCGGGTGCCGACCTCCACATCGTCGACGTCGCAGTCGGTGAGCTGGCACGGGAATCGTCCGCCGCCGTCGAAGTCCAGCACGGCGAAGATCACTGGAGGGCTTTCCGAGTAGATCAAGCGGTCGACCGTGTAGGTCGCGATCGTCGCCAGCGTCTCGGCTTCCGGGACAGGCTCCATGTCGTCGACGTTGCCGCCGTTAATCCCCACCCGCTGGGGCGGTAGATGGACGATGCCGGTAGTGCGGTCTCGAGATCCCACGAAGCCGAACTTCCACTCCACGGAGCGGGCCGCCGCAGCCGACGAAGGCCGGTTCGGGGTTGGTCGGTTCGGCGGCTCGATATCGACCATGTTGCGCCACGACAAGAACTTCCCGTACGCCACAGGTGCACTTCGGGAGATCTGCGCAGCGACCGACTTGGACGGGGTGAACGACGAGATCTTTTCAGTGGTCCGGAAGACGAGGGCGTCGACTCCGTCAGCCAATACGACGACAGCGATCGTCGTGCCGGGCTGAGCGTTGTCGAGCACGTCTGAGAGAACGACACCAAAGTGTGCGGCGCCTGTGTTGCCAACCGTCGATTCGAGATTGTCCGCGACCGACTTGGCGCCGAGCCTGTTCGCCGCAGCAC
>DASPVS010000358.1:0-6384 GCA_035622235.1 Acidimicrobiales bacterium
GGTCCTTCGATTCCCTCGGCGATCGCCTCGGGGATCCGCATGTTCCGCGACGAATTCCTGGTCCACATCAAGGATGGGCGGTGCCCGCATGCCTGAGCCCCGTAGCCCTGAACCGATGTCGATCGTCGCCTCCCATCACGGAATCGCTCCGCCGCATGACCCGAATGCCACAGTCACGATCACCTTGGACGGGCAGAGTGTCGAGGCTCGAGCGGGTGAATTCCTGATCGAGACCGCGGAACGCGCAGGCACGTACATACCGCGCTTTTGCTACCACCCCAGGATGAAGCCGGTCGGCATGTGCCGCATGTGCCTCGTCGACATCACCGGTCCCCGGGGCCCGAGTCTCCAGCCCGCGTGCTATTTGGCGGTTTCAGAGGGCTTGGAGGTCGACACCAAATCGGATCGGGTTCGAAAGGCGCAAGACGGCGTTCTCGAGTTCCTGCTCATAAACCATCCACTCGACTGTCCCGTCTGCGACAAGGGCGGCGAGTGCCCGCTCCAGGACCAGGTGATGGCCTACGGTCCGGGCGAGAGCAGGTTCGTCGAGGAGAAACGGCACTGGGCCAAACCGATCCCGATCTCCGAGCTCGTGATGCTCGATCGCGAACGTTGCATTCAGTGCGGACGGTGCGTTCGCTTCGCGCTCGAGGTGGCAGGCGAAGCACAGATCGATTTCCTCGGCAGGGGCGACACCGTCGAGGTGAACATCTTCGAGGATCAGCCGTTCTCCTCCTATTTCAGCGGGAACACCGTTCAGATCTGTCCGGTGGGCGCGCTGACCGCTTCGCCTTACAGGTTCACCGCGCGTCCTTGGGACCTCGACCAGGTCGAGTCGACGTGCACGACGTGCGCGCTCGGTTGCCGTGTTGCGGTTCAATCCTCTGCGAACCGTCTGACGCGTCTTGTCGGAGTGGACAGCGACAGCGTCAACCAGAGCTGGTTGTGCGACAAGGGTCGCTTCGGGTACGAAGCCGTGAACTCCGAGGAGCGTCTCATGGAGCCCCTCGTGCGCGAAAACACGGACTCCGATCTCTCTCCTGCGTCGTGGACCGAAGCATTGGACACCGCGGCGAACAATCTGCTGGACGTTCGCGAGCAACACGGGAGTGAAGCGATCGGCGTCATCGGTGGAGCTCGGCTGTCGAACGAGGACGCCTACGCGTGGGCGCGGCTGGCGAAGAGTGTGCTCGGTACCGACTCCGTCGACGCGCAGCTCGGGGACGGCCTGCCTGCTGAGCTGATGCTGGCGCTCCCAAGGGCGACGATCGACGAGGCGTGTCGTGCGCGCTGTGTCGTGACCCTCGCCGGTGATCTCCGTGAAGAACTTCCGGTTCTCTTCCTCAGGCTCCGCGGCGCCGTCGAGGACGGGTCCACCCGAGTGATCGAGCTGACTCAGACCGGCTCTTCACTCACCCCGTACGCGACCTCGATCGCTTACAGACCGGGTGAGTCCCCCGCTGTGGCACGCGCGCTTTCGAGTGGCGCCAAAGCGCCGAACGGTGTTTCAGAAGATCTGTGGGGAGAGGCGCTCTCGGCCGTGGCCGACTCCGCTGGCGGTGGCAAGGCCGCCTCCGCCGTCGAGGGCAAGGCCGCCTCCGCCGCCGAGGGTGAAGCTCCTGGCGAGGGCGAAGGTATCGTCGTCGTCCTCGGCCGGACCTCGTTGGCCGAGGATCCGAGAAGCGTGGCCGAAGCGGCAGGTGTGCTTGCCGA
The DNA here is from genome assembly GCA_035622235.1 of Acidimicrobiales bacterium. Taxonomy (GTDB): domain Bacteria; phylum Actinomycetota; class Acidimicrobiia; order Acidimicrobiales; family UBA8190; genus DASPVS01. The sequence continues at coordinate 1,714 of DASPVS010000358.1, forward strand.
CGCGTGGCCAAAGGCACGATTCCTGCCGGCTTTGCGGCGGGGAAACATCCTTGGTGCTTTGGAGATGGGACTGGCGCCTGGCGTCCTTCCTGGTCGGGTGAGTCTCGAAGCGGGTGCCGATTGGTTCAGCTCCGCATGGGGGTCCGTGCCGTCGTCTCGCGGCCGGGACACGTCGGGGATTCTCGAAGCTGCCGCAGACGGATCTCTGAAGGCCCTTATCCTCCTGGGCGCCGATCCTCTGGGCGATTTTCCCGATCGGAAGCTGGCGCACGAGGCGCTCGAACGCGTCCCCTTCATCCTGTCGGTCGACACCTTCCTATCGCCCTCCTCTTCGCGTTCGAACGTCGTCCTGCCGGCGGTCATGCACCATGAGCGTTCCGGAACGACGACCAACGTTGAAGGTCGTATCACCCGCGTCGCGCAAAAGCTCGTTGCGCCGGGTCAGTGCTGGCCAGACTGGATGATCGCCGCCGAACTCGCGATGGCGATCGGCACCGACCTCGGTATCGGCAGTGCAGTGGATCTCTGGGACGAGATCGAAAGGGTGGCGCCGTCACATGCCGGAATAACACGAGCGGTTCTCGACTCTGTTGCGGGGCGCGAAGGAATCGTCGCCCCGCTAGGGCGGTCGCAGGTGAAACTCTCGCGCCGGGGGCCGGTCCCGATCGACCCCATGGCGACGCCGGGTATCGACGCGGTCGAACGCCAAGGCGTCTTCACGGGCGCAAGCCTCGCCGAGCCGCCCGGTTGGGAGGATCCGGCGAACGGCCACGTTTCGAACGGCTCACCGAAGACGGCGTCGAAGCCGCCGCTCTTGTCGTGGCCTCAAGAGATTGCGCCTGCGAGCGTTCCCGCGCCGGACAGTTACTCACTGCGACTCGTCTCGGGCCGCAGGTTGTACGACCACGGACTGCTCCTCTCCACCATCGAACCCCTCAGCAAACTCGCAGGGGCACCGTCGTTGCGAGCCAACCAGCACGACCTCGATCGCCTCGGAGCTGCGTCGGGGACATCGGTGAGGGTGCGTTCGTCGCGCGGGTCTGTGGTGATGCAAGCGGAGAGCGATCCGAACGTCCCGCGCGGAGTCGTCGAGATCGGCTTCAACCTCGTCGACGCAGATGGCGTGGGCGCTCGTTCTCTTATCGACGTCGGTGAAACAGTGGTGGACGTACGTCTGGAGACCGTCTGATGTTCGGCTCGGATCCCCTCTTCGTGAACGGCGTGCACTGGCCGGAGATCTGGATCGTGATCGTCAAGGTGGTCGTCGTGTTCGGCGTCCTGCTCTTTTCCGTGATGATGATGATCTGGTTCGAACGGAAGATCATTTCGGACATGCAGGCGCGGATCGGCCCAAACCGCGCCGGCCCTTATGGACTTCTTCAGAGCCTTGCGGACGGGGTGAAGCTGTTTTTCAAAGAGGATCTGGTTCCTGAACGGTCCGATCGCTTCGTGTTCATGCTCGCGCCGTACCTTTCGATCTTGCCTGCATTCCTCGCCTTCGCGATCGTGCCTGTGGGAGGTGTCGTATCGGTAGACGGCCACACGTTCGAGCTGCAGATCGCCGATCCACCAGTCGGCATCCTGTTCCTGCTCGCGATGTCGTCGATCGCCGTCTACGGGATCATGCTGGCCGGCTGGTCCTCTGGCTCTAAATATCCGCTTTTGGGTTCTGTTCGCGCTTCGGCGCAGATGATCTCTTACGAAGCGGCATTGGGTCTCACGATCGCGATAGTCGTGCTACTCGCAGGGACGCTCTCTACCCGCGGAATCGTGGACGCGCAGTCGCACACCTTCTTCGCCAGCTGGTTCCTCATCCGAACGGGTTTGGTGCCGTTCTTCATCTTTCTCGTCGCGGTCGTCGCCGAGACGAACCGCCCTCCGTTCGACCTCGTGGAAGCCGATTCAGAGCTCGTGGGAGGTTTCAACACCGAGTACTCGTCGATCAGGTTCGCGATCTTCTATCTCGCAGAGTTCATGAACACGATCACCATGTCGGCGATCATCGTCACCCTGTTCTTGGGTGGACCGGACGGGCCTACGCCCCACATCCAAGTTCTCGACTGGGTGATACCGATCCTCTGGTTCTCAGGAAAGACGCTGCTCTTCCTCTTTTTCTACGTGTGGCTCAGGGGCGCGCTGCCCAGGTTGCGCTACGACCAGCTGATGGACCTCGGCTGGAAGGTACTAATCCCCCTGTCGCTGATCTGGCTGCTGATCGTGGCGGGCGCACTGGTCGGCGCTGATCACTGGTGGTGGGTGATCGCCCTCGCGGGAGTGCTCATGCTCGGTGGTGGCCTTTTGACGCGGGCCCTGCGAGTGGGCAAGGCGCGTAACGAGGAGGCGTCAAGCTCTCTGATCTTCGAAACGAGGGGCGGACGCTGATGGCCGGTGTCGATTTCGATCCAGTGGCATTCCTCGGAGGGTTCAAGGTGACTCTCGAGCAGATGACCAAACCGAGGGTCACGACCGAGTATCCGATCGAGAAGAAACCCAAGCCCAACCGGGCGCACGGTAGGCACGTCCTCAACCGCTACGAGGACGGGATGGAGAAGTGCATCGGGTGTGAGCTGTGCGCAGGAGTGTGCCCGGCCGACTGCATCTACGTGCGCGGTGCGGACAATCCACCTGATGATCCCATCTCACCGGGAGAGCGCTACGGGTTCGTCTACGAGATCAACTATCTGAGGTGCATCCACTGCGACATGTGCGTCGAGGCGTGTCCGACCGAGGCGATCACCGAGACGAAATTGTTCGAGTTCTCCTTCACGAATCGTGCCGACGCGATTTACACGAAGGAAGAGCTCGTGGTCGACGACGAAGGTCGACCAAAGCAGCTTCCTTGGGAGGACTGGCGTCCTGGGGACGACAAATTCACGTCCGCATGGATGCGCGCGACCTCTCCTTCGGGCAGCGCCGAGTACGAAGGGCTCGTGCAATGGTCCGCCGAGCTCGGTTACGGCGAACGCGCACCCGAAGCGGGCCAACTCGGTGTGCGCGACGACGAGGCGACAGGGGTCCGTTCTCTTCGCGACATCATGTCACTCCACCTCGACGACAAAGAGAGGCTCCCTGACCAACGGGGCGTGCGCGGGGCGGTCAACCGCCTCCGTGGCCGCATCGAAGCGAAAGTGCCTCGTCGGCGTTCCGGCCAGTCAGGGTTGAGCACGCCACCAGAGTTTGCGGAGACGTCCTCTGAAGCTTCGAGTACTGAAGGTTCGAGTACTGAAGGTTCGAGTACTGAACGTTCGAGTACTGAAGGTTCGAACTCGGAGGGAGGCGACACATGATCTCGCACTTCGTCCCCGTCCTCGGTGCGACGCTGCCCGACGCCATCACCTTTGCGGTCGCCGCAGTGATCATATTGACCGGCGCCGTAGGCGTTGTGGTCTCGCGCAATCCCGTTCATGCAGCCTTGATGCTCGTGATGACCTTGTTCGGGATCGCCGTTCTGTTCGTGGCGCAGCAGGCCAACTTCCTCGCCGTGGTTCAAGTGATCGTCTACGCGGGCGCCATCGTCGTCCTCTTCCTCTTCGTCATCATGTTTCTCGGAGTTGACCGTTCCGAGAACGTCAACGAGGAGCCACTCAAAGGCCAGCGTCCGATCGCGGCAGCGCTGGCGCTGCTCGCGCTGGCGGGCCTCCTGTTCCTGGGAGCCGGCGCGCGCTGGGCTGTCGGAGCCCACTCGGTCGCAGGACCCGCAAGAGGACAGCCCGGCGGCGACGTTGCAGCGCTCGGGCGTTCGGTGTTCACGACGTACCTGTTCCCGTTCGAGATCACGGCTGCGCTTCTGATAATCGCAGTCGTGGGCGCGGTCGCTCTCGCACGAAGCCCGCGACGCGACCAGGATCCCAACGAGGAAGTCGAAGAAACGAGCCCTGACCCACCCGAAGGTCAGAAAGCCTCGCCCGGTAAAGCTGTGAGCGCCGACTCCGCCCGTGAAGACACCCATGGAGAAGAGCACGAACACGAGGAGGTCGCACCGTGAGCGTTCCCGGTCAGTGGTACCTCGCGCTATCGGCAGTCCTGTTCACGATCGGTGCGCTCGGCCTGCTCGTTCGCCGAAACGTACTCGTGATGCTCATGTGCGTGGAGCTGATGCTCAACGCGGCGAACTTGGCCTTCGTCACCTTCGCCCGTGTTCTCAACGACATCGGCGGTCAGGCACTCGTCTTCTTCGTCCTTGTTGTCGCAGCCGCTGAGGTCGTGGTGGGCCTCGGAATCGTGGTGGCGATCTTCCGACGACGGCGAAGCGCGACCGCAGACGATCTGCATTTGCTGAAGGGCTGAACATGCTCCAAGCCGCCTATTTGATGCCGCTTCTCCCCCTCGCGGGCTTCGTCGTCCTCGCACTGCGCGGACGTCGCCTCGGGGACCCGGTGGCAGGGTGGCTCGGAACGGCGACTGTCGCAGGATCGTTCGTCGTCGCGTGCATAGTGTTCGCCGGATTGCTGGAGCGCACGAGCTCGGACCGGTTGTTCGTCCAGACATGGTTCAACTGGATTTCCGTCGGCGGCCTCCACGTCGACGCGGCAGTGCTGATCGACCCGCTTTCGATGACGATGGCTTTGTTCGTCACCGGAGTGAGCACGCTCATCCACTTCTATTCGATCCAGTACATGCACGGGGACGAGGACTTCTCGAAGTTCTTCATGTACCTGAACCTTTTCGTCG
>DASPVS010000359.1:0-5723 GCA_035622235.1 Acidimicrobiales bacterium
GTGAAGATCCAGAGAGGCGAGCTGGACGCAAACGCGGCGTTCATGCAGGGCAAAGTGAAGGTCACCGGGAACATGGCGAAAGTGATGGCGCTCTTGCCGATCACCAACTCGCCCGAATACAAGCAGCTCCAGGCACAGATCGCTGAAATCACCGAGTTCTGAGGAACGGCCTACTGCGCGCACACGATGCGTCTAAGCGCGCATCAATTCGCGCAGCTCCCGGTAACCGATGGGGATCGCACCTTCCGACTCGATAGCGTCGCGAAGCGTCGGTTCATCGACTAGCAGTCGATGGTCGTCCACCCGGTCCTTCCAATCCGGCGCCATTGCCCTCAGCTCGGGACTGTCCACGGCAGGGTGCAGGTACAGCTCGGTGACACCCGGTTGCAGGCGGGAAACCGCCTCGAGGATTGCCCGACGGCTCCCGACGCCCGCGACGTAGACGAAATCGTCAGGGAAAACCACTCCTTCCTCCCCAGCCAAAGAACGGAAAGGGAAGCCGATCAGAGCTTCAGTGGTGGGCCCGGACAGTCGGAGCGGAAGCTTGAAGTCCATCGCGAGCTCGAGGTAGACGTCGAAGAACTCTGATCGGATCTGCATTGTTCCCATGTGGGCGTCGAGGTGGCTGACGTCGAATCCCCACAAGATCGCCCGCTCGATCTGCGCGCGGCACTCGCGCCGGACTTCGTCCAAGTCGGCGTGATCCCAGACGTCCTCGACAGTACGTGGGAATCCCCCATCTCCATCGAGCAACGACGGAGCGTGTGTTATCGGCCCCCATCGATACAGGTCGAACTCCGCGTTTACCGTCAAGTGCACGCCGACGTCCTCTCCTCTGTAGGCAGCCGCTGCTCCTCGGGCCCACGGGCATGGCACCATCAGGCTCGCACTGGTGGCGATACCTTTCGACAGGGCCTCGTAGGTTCCCACATTGGCAGCGTGGCAGAAACCGAGATCGTCGCAGTTGATTATCACGAGCTTGGCATCGGACGGATATCCGAGGCGCTCGACCAGTGTCGTCATGGTGTTAGCCATGCTTTGAACGTAGCGCCCACACTGAGCTGCGATGACACGTCGCTGAGAGGCAGCCGAATTCGGTCCCGGAATCGACCAACGGCACCCGGGAGTCCGGTTGACGCTCTGATCTGCCTTTCCCCTAGAGGAAGCTCCGCGCCGGGGAGAAACCTCGAACGGTGGAGAGGAACCTCTACGCAGCGCTCGGAGTCCGAGTCGAAGCTTCGAGAGCGGCGCGGGCGCTGCTCACTCCCAACCGTCCGATCCGGCGCGTCCGCTCGTCCAGGTGCCAGTCGTCGGTCTTCCGGCTACTCGTCCAGCTCCTGGGACGGGAACCGTGCACGACCTTCCGACCACCGGCCGGTACGTTCCCGCAGGCCGGGTCTTCCGTGGTCAACCCAGTGAGGCCTTCGTTGTCGTCAGGACGCTTTCGCCGAGCACGAGTTCCCTGCTCGAGAGGGTATTCCTCTGTGAATTCGTGAGGTGAACCCGTCTCGGGCGCGTATTTGCCGTCGCTAAGTGTCCGGGAAAGCCCTGCCAAAGGGAGCATTGGTTGGTCGCTCATGGGTCGATGGTCGCATCAGGGTGTGACACTCTTACCCCGTGCCTCGATACGGAATCACCATCCCGTTCGACGACATCCCTCTCGCCGACCATCGAAGATGGTTCGAGCAGCTCGCAGATCTCGGCTACACCGATCTGTGGACCGGCGAGGCGAACAGCGCCGATGGGTTCACGCCTCTCGCATTGGCCTCGGCGTGGGTCCCGACGATGAAGCTTGGAACGGCCGTCGTGCCTGTGTACACGCGAGGCCCGGGACTTCTCGCGATGCAGGCGGCCACGATGGCCGAGATCGCTCCTGGCCGGTTCGCCCTCGGAATCGGCTCGTCTTCGGACGTCATCGTCGAACGGTGGAACTCGGGCAGTTTCGACGAGCCTTACAAGCGGGTTCGTGACACGGTCCGGTTCTTGAGACGTGCCTTTACCGGGGAGAAGGTCGACGAGCAGTACGAGACATTTGCCGTGAAGGGATTTCGACTGGGACGCCGGATCCCGAAACCACCGCCGATTTACCTCGCTTCACTTCGACCGGGAATGCTGCGGCTAGCAGGACGCGAAGGGGATGGTGCGATCATCAACTGGCTCTCTGCAAACGACGTTTCGACTGTGGTTCCGGAAGTGGGAGAGGACAAGGAGATCGTTGCCCGCATATTCGTCTGCCCCACTGACGACGTTGAACGTGCGCGAATGGTCGGGAGAGTGGCGATCGCCGCGTATTTGAACGTCGAGGTCTACGCGAAGTTCCACGCCTGGCTGGGGCGGGGTGCGCAACTGGAAGCGATGTGGAAGGCATGGGCGTCGGGAGATCGGAAGGCCGCGCTCGAAGCGATTCCCGATGATGTCGTGGATGAGCTCGTCGTCCACGGAACTCCTGCTGAATGTCGGGCGCACGTGCAGCGTTATGTGAAGAACGGAGTGACCGTCCCCGTGCTTGCACTCCTTCCCGGCGGCCGCACCCTCGAGGAGGCGATCAAAGACCTCGCCCCCGGGGCCTGAGTGCGGGCGAATGTGCTGATATCTGAGGCGGGGCACCCTGCGCTGATCAGAGCGACAGGGGCCTGAGCCAACTACGAAGGCGCGCCGTGGACGCACGCCTTTAGGCGCCAGCTTGCCCGAAGCGCTTTCTCAGGTCGGCGTCGGCTGCTCTTACCTTGTCTGCCATCGCTTCGCGTTGATCATCGAGTGCCTTTCGCAGGCGCGAGTCGGAGAGAGCCAGGATTCTGACGGCCAAGAGGCCGGCGTTCCTAGACCCGTTGATCGCGACGGTCGCCACAGGAACGCCCGCCGGCATCTGGACCATGGACAGGAGAGAGTCGAGACCGCCGAGGTTCTTGAGCGCAATCGGAACGGCGATGACCGGGAGTGGTGTCACTGCGGCCAATACGCCCCCGAGGTGAGCTGCCCCGCCGGCCCCTGCGATCAGGACCTTGATCCCTCGACTTGCAGCTTCACGGGCAAAGGCAAGGGCATCGTCGGGGGTGCGGTGAGCCGAGAGCACTCGGACCTCGATAGGAACCGAGAACTCCGTCAGGGCGTCAACTGCACCTTCCATGATTTCGGCGTCGGAGGCACTACCCATAACTATTGCCACTGACACGCAGAACCTCCTCGTCTCGAGCAGAACGGCGACCACAGCAGAACTCGTCCACAGCTACACCGACTCGTCTCTGAGCCAACACTCGTGCACGGCCAATCGGCTCGCTTGGAAAGCGAACGAGAATCGAACGCAGATTCTGCCCTGCCACGTCCCGTCGTTCAAAGCTCGGCTCGATCACGGGCCGAGGGTGCGAACGGAGGCGCCATGGAAACTCTGTACAGAGGCGAAACCGAAAGGCGAACCGAAAGGCGAGACAGAGAGACGAAACAGAGAGACGAAACCGAAAGACAAAACCGAAAGGCGAAAAGAGGGCCAACAGAAAGAGAGAGCAGGGATCGGCGTCGTCGTGCGACCATGACGGAACGCAAGTTCACACGCAACCTCCGGAGGAGCCATGGAGATAGGTCTGAGTCTCGAAACAAATGGAACTATCGACGATGTGGTCGAGCGTGCGACGGAGCTCGCCGCCGCTGGGGCTCGCACTCTCTGGGCTTCCCAGATCTTCGGTTGGGACACGCTCACGGCGTTGGCGGTGGTCGGACGCGAAGTTCCAGGCGTCCGCCTCGGAACGGCCGTGGTTCCCGTCCAGCCACGCCACCCGGTCATGCTTGCTTCGCAGGCGCTCGCCGTGCAGTCGGCGACCGGGGGAAGGCTGATCCTCGGTATCGGGCTGTCACATCAAATCGTCATCGAGAACGTCTTTGGTATGGAGTGGAAGCGTCCGGCTCGCTACATGCGCGAGTACCTCGAGATTCTCGGTCCGGTTCTGCGAGGCGAGCAGGTCTCGTTCCAGGGTGAAGTCCTGAGAGCCAACACGTTCGGGCCACTCGAGACCGAAGGGGCTGAGGCACCTCCGGTACTAGTGGCAGCGCTCGGACCGGAGATGTTGCGTATAGCGGCAAGGCTGTCGTCGGGGACCGTCACTTGGATGACGGGCGCTGCGACATTGGCCAAGCACATCGTGCCCACCATCAACCGCGAGGCGGACGCCCAGGGAATGCCGCCTCCCCAAGTGGTCGTTCACCTTCCGGTCTGTGTGACGGCCGACCCAGAGGGGGCGCGAGAGCGAGCCGGGAAGATCTTCTCCATCTACGGCCAATTGCCCTCTTACAGGGCGATGCTCGATCGAGAAGGAGTCGAGGGCCCGTCAGACCTTGCCATCGTCGGAGACGACACCCAGGTGGTGAAAGCGGTAAACCGCGTGAGAGAGGCAGGAGCGACCGCGTTCGGCGCGGCTGTCTTTGGGGACTCCGATGAGCGTCGCCGGACGATCGAGCTGATCGCAAGCCTGCCGGAGGGTTGAACCCTCGCGTTCAGCGGGAGACCTGTGTGTGCTTGAACTCGTTCAGCTCCGGGTGACCTTCCATGAGGTCAAGGACGTTCTCAACGGTCCACCGCGATTTCGCACCGTCGCCATTCGGTCGCGTCATTAGCCGGACGAAGACCGACTTATCACCTGAGATAAAGGTGGGAACCCCAAAGACCTTTTGATCGGTAGCGGCCTCTTCATGCGCCTTTCGGAAGGCTTGCCTCGGCCAGCCTTCGTTCACCTCGGCGAGAACCTCGTCTCCGTCGATGCCGGACCTGGTCAGAACCGCCCTGATCACGTCGTCGTCGCGCAAGTCGCGACCTTCGTCGTGGCGCGCCCTGAAAAGAGCGAGATGGACCTGTAGAAACAATTCAGGGTAGCGCTCGCGGACCACGAGACCTGCTTCGATCGCACGCAGGTCAGCGGCTTTGGCCGGGTCGTCCCAAACTGGTGGCTTGCCTTCTTCCTGGTGGACCTGTGACAAGGAGAAGGGCACGAACTCGACTTCCCAATCAGCTCCTGCCATGAGCGCTTCGACCACGTGCTCGTGCGCGTTGCGGGCAAAGGGGCAGCGGTAGTCGTATGTCAATGAAAACGCTCTGACTGTCATGGTTTGAGAAACGCCGTGATTCCCTGTTGCATTCCGTCAAGTCTTACGTGTTGCGTCTGTTGATGTGCTTTCACCGTAGTCGGCGCTCTCACGATCAGCTATGCAACGGGACAACTCGACGGCCGGCATACCCGAGTGCGACACCTAGAAGAGAGCCGCCGAGAACGTCGGTGGCGTGGTGAAGCCGCACGTGGATCCGGCTCACCGAGATGAGGGCGGCGATAGCGAAATAGATTGGAGCGAGAGGATCCTCCTCGGCGAAGAGAACAGCCGCGCACCAAGCGGCCAGTGCGTGACCCGAAGGGAAGCTCGTCGTGCTCGGTATCCGCAGCGGTAGGAGGTGACGCGCCTCGTCGTCGGGCCTGGCTCTTTGTGTGACGGCCTTAACGCCGCGATTGACGATCGGCGTGACAAGACCCGTGAATGCGACGGCCCGCAGCGATCGGCGTCGACGGTCAGGTTTTCTGAAGTCGGCAACGCCGATGAGGAACCAGACGAGTCCGTGGTCCCCCAGGGCCGACGAGGAGTAAGAAACGACGTCGACGACGGAGTTTCCGCGCAGAGGATCCACCGCCCGATCGACAGCACGGTCAAAAGCCTCGAGCACGTTCAAATTCTCACGTCCGCAGCAG